>DAOWNK010000007.1 GCA_030642635.1 Pirellulales bacterium | reverse complement strand
CCTTGCGATTTAATACTTTACGAGCCATAACACTCCCCAAAAAGAGTTCAATAGCAACCTGACAATTCAGTATAAGCAAATTATCGATCAAATGTAAGGATGGTATGCGGTATGTGGTATGTGGTAAAAGCCGGTCAATCGTTCCTGGGACGCACGATTAGCCGTGTGGGCACAACGTCCAAATACATCATCCGGACTTTCGATCCGTGACAATGCGCCAGGTGCGGAACAACAGCACGACACATGCGGCAGCTACGCAGGTCAACACGACTGCGGGCACATAGTTGCCGTAGATCCAGTAGCCGGTAGCGAATAACGCGCTGTATACGGCAAAACATCCGGTAATCATGCAAAGGATTCCAACTGGCACGCTCCAGGTCTCACCCGAGCAGTCGATCGTGTCGCCGTCCGCCTCGGCTCGTTCATGCACTGCTCGCCAGCCGGGGCCGCCTGGACGAATGAGGCGATGGAAACGACGAAGCGTTGCTTCCTCGGTGGGCCGGGTCAAGAAGGTCGCCAGCATCCACGCGGCCGTCGTAACACATATCCCGGACACCAATCTCTTCCAGTCGGCAACGTCCGTACTGCAGAAGAACTCGAAGTAGACGGCGACGGCAAACGAGACGACCATCGCCGTGATCTCGCTGAAGGCGTTAATCCGCCACCAGAACCATTGAAGGATGAACAGGAGTCCGGTGCCCGCACCGATCTGCAAGATGATGTGGAACACCTGTACCGCATTGTTGAGCCACAGCCCCATGATACTTCCGAGAATCATGGTCAAGAGAATCACAATGCGTCCCACGAAGACCAATTCCTTTTCGCTTGCGTCGCCCCGAACGAAACGATGGTAGAAGTCATTCACTATGTACGAAGAACCCAGGTTCAGGAGAGTAGACAGCGTCGACATATAGGCGGCCATCAGCGACGCCAGCACCAGGCCCCGCAGCCCGCCGGGCAGCAAGGTCATCATGGCCGGATAGGCCAGGTCGTGCTTCACCACGCTCGAATCGATATGTGGAAACGCCGCCTGAAGCGATTCCAACGTGGGGAAGACCACAATCGACGCCAGCGCCACCAGAATCCACGGCCAGGGCCGCAGAGCGTAGTGGGCCACGTTGAAAAGGAGCGTGGCGCCGGTGGCATGCGTTTCGTTTTTCGCCGCCAGCATCCGCTGCGCGATGTACCCGCCGCCACCCGGCTCCGCTCCCGGATACCAGACGCTCCACCACTGTACGGTCAGAGGGACGATAAACACGGCAACCACCAGACCCGTGTCGTTGAAATCAGGAAGGATCGAGAGTTTCGTCTGGACAACCTCGTGGGACAACAGACCGGACAGGCCGCCAACGTAGCCGACGCAATGCTGATGACGTTGAACAAGACACCCAGGTAGAGTGACCTGAACCCCCGCAAGAAGGCCGCCGGACGGCCGCTGTAGCGCAACTCGTAGAACTCGACGTCGGTCATCACGCCGGATCGCCGCCACAGCTTGGCGTAGATGAACACGGTCATCATGCCGGTCAGCAGAAACGACCACCACAGCCAGTTTCCGGCGACACCGTTCTGACGCACGATGTCGGTAACCAGGTTCGGCGTACCGGCCGAGAACGTGGTCGCCACCATTGAAATGCCCAGCAGCCACCAGGGCATGTGGCGTCCCGACAAGAAAAACTCTGCCGAACTGCCGCCGGCTCGCCTGGCGCCCCGTTGTGATAAACGTTCGGTCCAAAGCAGTCGACCACCATAGTGCCGTTCTCGCCGCCGATCGTCAGGTTGACCTCCATTCGCTTTGGGAAGATTTCCCAGCCTGGGCCAGGCTCCGAAAAGCGATTTTCAAGGCGCGACCACGACGGATCGAAAAGGAACGTGCAGCCGTCGGCCATCTTGCCGTTGACCACAAGCAGGTCTTCAACCTCCAGGTCGGTGCGGATATTCGGTGCGACTTCGGCGTAAATGTGCTCGAAATCGCTGTGGGTCAGCCAGCGAATCAGATCGAAGACGTGTGGATGGTCGCACAGCGCCCCGCCGCAGAAACGCCCGTCGCCGTCGGCCAGCGGAACACGCTTTCCGAAACTTTGCTCCGGCACGCCCTGCCATGGAAAGGCCCAAACCGGCGACAAAGTGATATTCGTCGCCTGAATCGAGCGAATCCGGCCGACGGCGCCCTCGGCTACAAGCTGCTTCAATCGCCGTACTACCGGGTTGTAGTGCAACTCCAACTCGACCTGGCAAACCAACCCGGCCTGCTCCACCAGCTCGATCATTTGGTCGTACTCATCCAGATCGAATGTGGGAATCTTCATCGAAAGGACATGGACGCCGCGCTGGACACATGCCTTAACCTGGCGAAGATGCTCGTTGTTGGCAGAGGCCAGTACGGCAGCTTCGATCTCCGGATGCCGGTCGAACATCTCTTGTTCGTCGCGGTAGCACGGGACGCCTTCGACGGCCTGCCGAAACCGTCGCTCGACCGTATCGTCTTCGGCACAGGCAGCCACCCAGTCGAGTTTCGGAGAGTCCTTGAGCGTCTGGAAGTATTTGCGCGTGTGGCCGTGCGTTAGCGACAACATGGCGATCTTTAGCGGCTTCATGCGTATACTCCCTCCACGGCCATACGTTGCCGCAGCCGGTCCGATTCGTAGGCCAATTCAACCAGTTGCCGCAGCCGCACGTGTTCCGCACGGAGTTTGGACACGCATTCCGGATTGCGCAATGCCTCGTAGGCCGATCTCGCCAGGCTAACCTGATCCTGGCCAAGCCCAAACAACTCGGCGTCGGTGTCGGTGTACTGTTGTGTGCCGGAGTCGGTCCAGGCGGAGATCGAACTTTGCGCCACCTGGGTATCGACCGCGCGATCTGAGGCCACGCCGCGCCGGGCGATCAACTCGTGACGATCGTGCATCGGCGAACCCGGCGGAAGCGTGACGCCGGTTTCCACGCTGCAAACGACGTCGTTGGACAGCCGCAGGATCACGTTGGCCGCACGACAACAATCGATGGCCGCATAGATTCCCGTGATCGAAGCGCCGACCAACCATTCGGCCAGGTCGAACTCGCGATAGAGCGTTGCGGCCAGCGGCATCGCATTGCCGTCGGTCAGGCAGGCGAAACGGCACATCAAAACGGGCACGATCGTCTGTTCGTCGACCAATCGCTTCAACTCTATGAACCGCTGCTCGCTTCGCCACGGCCGCAACGGGACAGTTTGCTCGGGCAAATCGGCATCACATTGCGACCATCCGGGCACGAGCACCAGTACGCCATCGGTGTCGCATTCCGGTGGTCGGCGGCCGTTGCACAGCCGCCACGGCCCAGCCGGCTGGACCGCATACTTGCGCAGCAGGGCGGCCAAGGCGTCGCCGGTATCAAGTGATGTCGTCGTTGTCATAAGTCGTCCACAGTGGCAAAGATTGGTAGGGTGCGTGAAACGCACCACAACATCTTGTATCCGGTGCGTTTCACGCACCCTACGTATTATCTGTTTTAATACCTCATAGCATTTTCACGCGTGGTGAATACTTCTCGACGAATCGCGCGTTGAATTCGTCGCCGCCCGGCGCATTGGCGCTCCGCCATATCGGCGGCTCGATTTCTCGTGCGACACACTGCCGCACCGTTTCAATCTCCAGGCGATGGGCGATGTAAAAATCAATAATGTTCGAGTTCGGCGCGATCGGCGTATCGAAGCCCGGCACGTCGACCACGCAGTCGCCGACCTCGTTGTAGTCGTCGATGCAGACATCGGCCAGATCGAACAGGTTCTTGCCGCTTGGGTGTCGGATGAAGTGATCGGCCGGCATCTGCTGCTGCCAACGAGAGGAGCTGACGGCGATCAGTTTGGCGCCCTGCTCCTTGGCTTCCATGGCGGCGTCGATCGTGGCCGCGTTGATGCCGATATTGTGGAAGATCAACAGAACGTCGTCTATCTGCAGGCGAAAATACTTCACGATGCTGCGACCGTAGTTGACACATCGCTCCAACTCAAGGTATTTCAGCGCCTGGTTGAATACCGACAGTCCGGTTTCCATTAGCGGGTTGATGTTGGCCAGGCCGCCTGCCCGGAAGAACATCTCGCCCATCACCAGTGTGGTATGCCCGCCGCCGCCGTAAACGTTGATCAACCGATCCTGCCCGATGGCGTCGGCCATCAACCCGGCCGCCTTTTCGATGTTTTCCTGCTGCTCGCGTTCGACCTTGCGCAGCAACTCGACCGTTTTGTCGAGATACCCGAAATCCGGCGTTTGATTTTCCATCTCGTTTTTCACTTTCTGTAATTCGTAGCCCCCGGGTGTATTCACCCGGGGCTAAGTTAATGCCCGAGCGTAGGCGTAGGCATTGCCGATCATGTCCCACAATTCCAGCGCCCTGGGCGCCGCCAGCGCGGTGCCGTGACCGCCGCGGTACGTCCAGGCAAACAAGCTCTCCACACCCAACTCGGCGTAAAGCTGCACAATGTCTTTGATTTCGTTCAGGTTTTCCGGCTCCTGGTAGTAACCCATAATCCAACGCTGTGAACCCACGCCGTGCTTTCTGGCGATCTCGACGGTCCGCTCGGTAATCGAGCGGAAGAAGCTGCGCGGCAACTGATATGAAAGGATCGTCGTGCCGAACACGTCGCAGGCGTCGCTTGCAGCCACCTTATCCCAGTCGTCGTAGCCGCGATTTTCGGTAACATAATAGGTGCCCAACGTGGCATGGACACAGCAGATGATCTTGCTGTCGGGCCGAATCGCTTTGATCCGTCGCGAGGCGTTCTCCAGTATGTCCAACGCACGATCCTGTCGGAATCGCTTCACTTCCATGGTCAGTTGCCTCGGCATTTCGTAGCCGTATCGCTCCTCGAACATCCGCCGGCAATATGGGCAGCGACAACTCCAGTCGTCGCCGGCACTGCCTGTAATCGAGGCATAATTCTTCGGCAACGCGTAGTGCGGCTCGTCCCAGAAAAAACCGTCGGCGTCAACCTCCTGTGCAAGCCGCTGGCAGATGTCGAAGAAGTATTCGCGAAACGCACGACTGTTGAAACAAACCGCCGGCAACGTTTCGTCGGTCAGCGCCGATACCTGGCGGTTGCCCGGATTGTTGGTCAAAAACAAGCTCGGCGGTTCGCCGCCGAACCACTTGCCGATCCCCCATGTGTCCAGGTACACGGTCAATCCCGCTTCCTTGCCGGCCTGTACGATCTCCTTGATATTGGGCCACCAGAAGTCGATGTCAAACTCAGATAGCGCCAACAACACGGCCGTACAATTGTGGTCGACCATCTCCTGAAAATCATGCCTCGCGTGTTCCACGTAACTTAATCCGTAGTAACTCACACCTGTTTCTTTTATCGACATAGTTGTCTTATCCTTGTTTTCACACGCTTGCCTCAGAAGTTGTGTATGTATCTGTTACCTTTACTCGCGGGTCGGTGCTTCGCCGCACCACCAAATGCGGCTCCAGGAATATCCGGTTCGGCGGGCGGTCGCCGGTGCATTGAATCCGGTCGATAAGATTCTGCACGGCCAGCCGAGCGATCGACTGTATAGGATAAGCCACGCTGGTAAGCGGCGGGTTGGTCACGCGCGACTCGGGCAGATTGTCGAAACCGACCAATGCCGCCTCGCCGGGCACCGCAATGTTGTGTTCCAGACAGTATTGCAGCGCGCCGACGGCCAACAGATCGTTGTACGCGAAAACCGCCCGCGGACGATCGGCGTCTTGCATAAGATGCTGCATTGCACGATATCCGTGGGTAATGTCGCGGCCGTTGCTGCCGGCGATCCGATCCGGGCCGAAATCTATCCCCTCTTCCATCAATGCAGAGTGAAAGCCGTGTAGACGTTCGTCGCGCTTCAACCTTGGCCCGAAGCCGATATAGCCGAAAGAGTCGTAACCCATACTGAGCAAATGGCCTGCCGCCAACGCACCGCAGGCGAAGTTGTGGGCAACGACAAAATCGGCATCGACCCCTTGTATGTGACGGCTGACGAATGAAATCCGCACGCCTTGATCGATCAGGCTGCGATAAAACGCGGCACAAATCTCGTCCATGCCGGGACAGATCAGCAGGCCTTCTACGCCGATCTCCAGCAATCCCTCGATTATCTTGCTTTCACGCTGGAAATCCGTATCGCTGCCGGGCTGATTTTCGCCGGAGCGTGAAATCGCCATTGCCGGCCAGCCGGATAAGACATGCTATATCCTGCTCGATCAGCGAGTCATCGAGCACTACAGCGAATGGCCGAATTTCGTGTCGACTGCCCCGGAAATCGCCTACTTCAACAACTATCTGAAGATACGTTCGATCTCTGCGGCAGGCAGAACACCGGACAGCGGCAACCCCTTCTCGACCAGAAAAGAACGTGCAACGAGCTGGAAGATGATTGACAACCATGGCCCGTTAGGCCAAACTCAGGGCTGATTCAAATGCCTATCAATTATCAGTAAGTCCCTATCAGAAAACACTCCATGAATCAAGACCTCGAAGCGCTGATTGAAGACCACGCCAAGATCATGGCCGATCAGATGGTGAAGGCCGTTGAGTGGGCCGGGTCGGAAGAGGACATCCGGCATGAGGTCAACAAACTAATCGACGAATTCATCAAGAAAGCGGGGCTGACCGTCAAAGGTCGCCACGAATACGGCCTCGCGGGCGGGCGGATCGACTCGAAGTACGGTGGGGTGGTCATCGAATACAAGGATCCCAATGGCGCGGGCAAGATCACTGAGAACAAGAACGCGGCGGGCGTTAAGGCCGTCGTCAAGCAGATCAAGAAGCGATTCCACGACTTGCAGGCAGAAGAACACGTCGGCATGGAGCGCATTTTCGGCGTGGGGTGCGACGGCGACACGTTTGTGTTCGTACGGATGCGCGGCACCAAGATCGACGTGGAGGACCCGCAGCCTGTCGCGCCGCATGCGGTCCAACGCCTGCTCCGCGCCATAGTGTCGCTGGGCGCGCGGGGGCTATCGTTCACGCCCGAGAGCCTGGCCGTCTACTTCGGTTCCGAAAGCAATAGTGCACGGGAAGGCGTCCGGCTGATTCACGATCTGATCCACGAAACCAACAGCCCCAAGGCCCAGACCTTCTTCCGCCAGTGGCGGATTCTCTTCGGCGAGGTCTGCGGCTACGACATCCACGGTCAGAGCACCAAGGTCAAGAAACTGGCCGACCATTATCTCGTGCCCGATCCCAAACCGGCCGAACTGTTCTTCGCCGTCCACACCTACTACGCCATCTTCATGAAAATGCTGGCCGCCGAGATTGTCGCCTCCTTCTCGCCGCTGGGGACCTCAACGCTCAAGAAACTCGTCTCCGCGCCCACTTCGGCCAAATTGCATGACGAACTGCGCAATCTCGAACAGGGCGGCATCTGGTCGCAGCTCGGCATCCGCAACTTCCTTGAAGGCGACCTCTTCTCCTGGTATCTCGACGCCTGGAACGATGGCTGTGCAGACGCAGTTCGCGCCATGACGCAGTCCCTCGACCGGTTCGACCCGACCACGCTCAGCGTCGATCCCGCCGAATCACGCGACTTGCTCAAGCAACTCTACCAGCAGCTCTTCCCCAAGTCCGTTCGCCACGACCTGGGCGAATACTACACGCCCGACTGGCTGGCCGAACTCGTCCTCGACGAACTCGGCTACGACGGCAACCCCGACAAGCGTCTGCTCGATCCCGCCTGCGGCTCGGGCACCTTTCTCGTCATGGCGCTCAATCGCGTCAAGACCTGGTACGACGAACACCGCCACGAATGCGGCTTCGGCGAGGACGAACTCTTGCGAAAGATTTTGCGTAACATCATCGGCTTCGACCTCAACCCCCTGGCCGTCATGGCCGCGCGCACCAACTACCTGATGGCCATCCGTGACTTGCTGCGCCACGCCGACAACGTCGAACTCCCCGTATATCTCTGCGATTCGATCATGACGCCCTCGGAATACGGCGAACTCTTTGCCGGAGAACAAGCCGCTGGCAAGCTTGGGACAACCAAAGAACTGAAAACCTGTGTCGGCAGCTTCTTCATACCTTCGGAAGTTGCTACACACCGTGAGCACATCGGCAAGTACGCCGACACGCTCAAGTTTTGCATCCGCAATCGCTACTCACCCGAAGAATTCGTCGAACGCTGCGAGGCTGAAGGCGTCCCCGCGAGAGAAGCCGAACTCCATAAGGAACTCTATCGTCTACTCCAGCGACTCGACGCCGACAACCAGAATGGCGTCTGGGCGCGCATCATCAAGAACGCCTTTGCCCCTCTCTTCATCGGCAAAGTGGACTACGTGGCAGGCAATCCGCCGTGGGTGAACTGGGAGAGTCTGCCGGAAGAATACCGCCACGGCATGAAGCCGCTCTGGCAGGAGTACGACCTATTCACGCTCTCGGGGTCCGCGGGTCGCTTGGGCGGCGGCAAGAAGGAGCTCTCCATGCTATTCGTATACTCCGCCGTGGACAACTATCTGGAAAAGGGCGGGAGAATTGGCTTTGTCATCACGCAGAGTGTCTTCAAGACGCAGGGCGCAGGGGACGGTTTCAGACAGTTCCGGTACACGCGAACTGGTTCTGAAACCACATGGCGCCTGAAACCGCTCATTGTCCATGACCTGAGCGCCTTGCAGGTTTTTGAAGGCGCCACCAATCGTACCGCTGTTTTTGTCTGCGAAAAGACGAAACGACCCTTCAAGTACCCCGTGAAGTACGCAACTTGGTCGGGGCCTTCCCGCATTGCTCAAGACGAGTCTCTTGCGAGCGTCCTCACTGCGACTGCCCAGAGTAAAATGGGGGCCGTGCCGATTGTTACCACCAAGGAATCGTCCCCCTGGCTCACCGCTCCGAAACAGACGCTTTCCGGCATTCAGAAGGTGCTTGGGCAAAGCGATTATCAAGCATACGCTGGTTGTTGCACGTAGCTGAACGCAGTCTATTGGATTCGCGTCCTGGAGAAGCGTCCCAACGGGGATCTGCTGATCGAGAACCTGCATGACGTTGGCAAGATCAAAGTTCCGCATGTAGAGGCGGTTATAGAGCCGGACCTGGTCTATCCGCTGCTTCGAGGCCGCGACGTTCAGCGCTGGCATGCTGAACCATCAGCCCACATCATTCTGGCCCAGGACCCGCAGATAAGGAAGGGCATTCCTGAATCCGAAATGAAGCGCCGCTGGCCCAAAACCTACGCCTACCTGAAGCAATTCGAGGGCGACCCCCAAAACCCCGTGAGCGGAACGCTGCACGGTCGTTCGGGATACCGCCGATACTTCAAACCCTCTGATCCCTTCTACTCCATGTATAACGTCGGCCCTTACACGGTGGCGAAGTGGAAGGTTGTTTGGCGAGAACAGAGTTCTAGGTTCCAGGCAGCCTTTTGTGGGGCGAGATCGAAGCGAGTCGTGTTGCCAGACCATAAGCTGATGATGGTCCCCTGCTCAAGCCAACATGAAGCGGACTTTCTTCTTGCGATGCTCAATTCTGGCCCAAGCCTCTTGGCAGTTCACTCCTACGTAATCTCAACATCGACCTCAACGCATGTCCTGATCAACGTGGCCGTTCCCCAATTCAAGAAGGAAAACATCAACCACACACGACTGGCCGACCTCTCGCAACAGTGCCACGTCGCCTTACAGCAGAACAACGAGGACAAGATCGCAGGCCTGGAGGCTGAAATCGATGAAGTGGCGGCCGGAATCTGGGGCATCACCGACGCCGAACTGAAAGCAATACAGAAGGCCCTGGCCGATATGTAGGAGAACTCCATGGGCAACATTCAGGACCCGGAAAAGGGGGAGAAAGGAAAAGGGATCAGGACTCATTGTATTGTGTCAGGCAACCAGACGCGGTTGCAGTTGTCTTGGCTAAGACAGAAGGCATCCCCCCCGGCAAACCAACCCGGCCTACATGCCTACGGACGTCTCCACGGCGGGCCGCCGGGCCGGCGTGGAGGCGGTTCCGGACGCATACGACGTCGAAAAATCTGGCGAATCCAATTGCTTATCATCCGCCGCTGCTCCTTCGGCGAGTTGGCTTCCAACCGTTCTCGCGTTTTGTCGGAAAGCCTGCGGCGCAGTTCCGCCAGGTCTTCGTCGCTGATGGGCAGCGGTTTGCCGGGGTTTTTTGAATGCCAGTCCCGCCACACCATCCGTGCGATCACCATCCGACGCATCTGTTCCGGCATTTGGGCAAGCTGCTCTCGTCGCGACTCAGGCAACAACTTAAGGAACTCTCCGGCATGACGACCGGCATATTGTTCAATCCAGCGTAGCAACACGTCAACGTCTTGCCGTGTTGTCAACTTTGCCTTGGCATTGCCGGCACGTGGTTTTTTGTCCTGCACGGCCCGCTCGATCTGCCCGATCCGTTCGGTCGCTTCCGACAGTTCGTTGCTTAGTTGCGCCAGTTCGGAATCGGTTTCCTTTTCCACACGGCCGTTCTGATCGCCTAAGAACATTGTCACCGTGAGGAATCCGGCCAGTCCGGCCGCCAGCAGGCCGCCTGCGATTATGGCCCAGTGAACAGTGCGACGGCCGGGCAACCGGCGGCGACCCTTCGGCACCTCGTCGGAGGCCGCTACCGCAACCATCTCCATAGTGGTCTGAGTGAAGTCCTCGGACACCGACGAGGTATCCAGCATATCGAGCACTTCCCAGGTGCGATCCAACTGCTGCAACCTCTTGCGCAGTTGCCGGTCTCCGGCCAGTCGCTGCTCGATCCTCCGGCCGGATTCTGCATCCAGCTCGCCGTCGAGGTATGCCACGATCTGCTGTTCGATCGCCGCGTCGGTGTTAAGTAGTTCGTCTGGCATAGGGATTAGGAATTGGGGATTAGAGTTTGATGTTACGTTTTTTCCAATCCCTAATCCCCAATCCCTAATCACTTCTTCGGTTTCCGGCCATGTTGCATATAAGGTTCCAGCACTTCGCGTAAGTTCACCCTTGCACGCGACAGCAGCGATTTGACGGCCTGGGGCGACAGCTCCATTGCTTCGGCTATCTCGGCGTAACACATGCCCTCGAATTTGCTCAGCAGCACTGCCATGCGTTGCCGTTCGCCCAGTGCGGCGACGGCCATTTGCACGATGTCGCGCATTTCGGCCTTATCGAGTTGCCGGGCAGGCATCTGGCCGCTGCTGGCCGCCAGCATCACGTCCAGCGGCCTTGGCCCCAGCGGACCGCTGTCGTGCGGCTGCAGGGTAACTTCCCGACGACGCGACCGGCTCCGCAGTGCGTTCGAGGCCACGTTGTTGGCGATGGTAAACAGCCATGTCGAGAATTTCGCCCCGGCCTGGTAACGTTTCCTCGCACGGTATACTCGCAGAAAAACGTCTTGCGAAAGGTCTTCGGCCTGGTCGCGGTTGCCGACCAGATGTTCCAGGACCGTTATCAGCCGATCCTGGTATCGCCGTACTAGCTGCTCGAATGCGGCGGCGTCATCATCGCGCACCTTAAGCATCAGCCGCACGTCGGGGTCAGCAAGCGTATATCTTCGGGCAGATGATTCGCTGACGGCCAAGGTAACACCTATAATCGAGAAATTTAGCCCCGGGTGAATACACCCGGGGTGATCGACTATGTCATCACCCGCACTTGCCCGCCGTGTATTCACGGCGGGCTAAATATAAATTCCGTAACATTAACTATAGTTTACCCCAACTCGACACCCGATGCCATCGGCATTGACCATACTATTACGCGCCGAGCGAGCTAGGCGGCTAAATGGGGATAATTCCATACCTCTCCTCCAGATTAAACCCCGCTGGTAGGCGGAAGTTTCTGCAAAAGTGCAGCCTTAAACGACTTGACAAGAACTTGTGCGGGCAATTACGCTAGTGGCGAGGTTTACAACTTCACCGAAACATGAGTTGCACCAATATGAACCATGCCGACAGCCCATTTTCAGAGAATATCACACCCAACTGGGAAGGTTTTCTGCGTTGTATTCGCCGCGAGGAAACGCCGGAGCGGGTGTATTTTATCGAACTGCTCCTCGACGAAGAGATAAAACAGGCCGTTGCAAGTCGGTTCGGACTGGTCGGCGATGTGGATCGGACCGATCCGTTCTACCTGCAAAAGCGCGAGATTCGTGTAAAGCGTTTCCTGGGCTACGATTACGTTCGTTGCGGCCTGGACGAGATTGGGATGCCGTTCGACTGGGTTTCGGCAACCGATACCGCCGATCTGAAACGCACCGGCGGGCGAGAGTACGTCGACGAACACAAAGGCCCCATCACCACGTGGGATGAATTCGAGGCATACCCGTGGCCCGATCCCGAAGCACTGCCGTCGAATAACCTCCAGTGGTATCAAGAGAACCTGCCGGAGAATATGTGCGTTGTTGCCCATAGCGGTTTTGCACATTTTGCCGAGTTTCTTTCCGGCCTGATGGGTTACGAAACACTCTGTTACGCACTGTTCGATCAGCGTGATTTGGTAGCGGCCATCAGTCGGCGATTGGTCGAGGTTTCGGAGGCCGTCGTCCGGCGGATTCTTCAATTCGATCGGGTCAAGATTATTTGGGGTTCCGACGACATGGGCTTTCGATCCGGCACGTTGATCAGCCCCGACGATCTGCGTGAGTTTGTCCTGCCGGGTCACAAACTGATTGCAGAGATATCACACGCCGCCGGCCGGCCGTACTTGCTGCACTCCTGCGGCAAGCTGGACACAATTATGGACGACCTGCTGGACGACGTCGGGATAGACGGCATCCATTCCTTCGAGGACACGATCAAAGCCGTCGAGGAAACGAAGGAACGATACGGAGATCGGATTGCAGTGCTCGGCGGCATCGACGTTGATTTTCTTTGTCGGTCCGGCGAGGAGGATATTCGCCGTCGCGTTCGTTCTACGCTGGAAAGATGCCAATCAGGCGGCGGCTACTGCCTGGGAACCGGCAACAGCGTGGCAAACTACATCCCCTTGGACAATTATTTGACAATGCTGGACGAAGGGCGTTGTTTTAGAAAACAGGGGCTGGGGGCTGGGGACTAGGGGCTGGTATTAAGGAGGAGAGAGGAGAGAGGAGAGAGGAGAGAGAAAAGAGAAGTTCTCCCTTCTCCCTTCTCCCTTCTCCCTTCACATCTTAGCCCCCAGTCCCCAGCCCCTAGTCCCCACAATCCCACGCACAAATGAGCATCCTTCCCACGCTGCAAAACCGTTTCCGCGACGCCCTGGGCGAACTGGCCGACGATTCTGAAAAGAACAAGCTGCTGGAGTTGATCCGCCGCAGCACCGATCCGAAGTTCGGCGACTACCAGGCGAACTTCGCCATGCCGCTGGGTAAGCGTCTTGGCCGGCCGCCGCGCGAGGTGGCGGCCGAGGTCATCGAACGGCTCGATATAGCCGAGTTCTGCCGACCGCCGGAGATCGCCGGTCCCGGGTTTATCAACCTGGAAGTCCGCGACGACTGGCTTATCGAGCAGCTTACGGCCGCGGTAGCCGATCAGCGGCTGGGTGTGCCGAAGGTCGCCCGACCGCGGACATACGTGCTCGACTATTCCGCCCCGAACGTCGCCAAACCGATGCACGTCGGGCACATTCGCTCGACGGTCATCGGCGACTCGCTTTGCCGGGTGCTACGCTTCCTCGGCCATACGGTCGTAAGCGACAACCACATCGGCGACTGGGGTACGCAGTTCGGCATGATCATCTACGGCTACAAACATTTCCTTGACAAGGACGCATACTGGCGGAATCCCGTCGAGGAGCTTGCAAGGCTGTATCGCCTGGTCCGAAAATTGTCGGACGCGGACGAACACCCGGAGATCGGCCCGGCCGTGCTCGGTGAGACCGCCAGGCTGCACGCCGGCGACCCGGAGAACCTGCGGCTGTGGCGAGAGTTCATGCCGATCTGCCGTCAAGAGATAGATCGTATCTACCGTCGGCTGAACGTATCGTTCGATCACACGTTGGGCGAGAGTTTTTACAACGACCGGTTGAAGCAGATCGTCGATGGGCTGATCGAGCAGGGTATCGCCCGGGAAAGCGACGGGGCTATATGCGTGTTCCTTAAGGGCGAACGGGTGCCGATGCTCGTCCGCAAGCAGGACGGTGCGTTCCTGTACGCCACCACCGACCTGGCCACCATTCGATACCGCATGGAGACCTTCCGGCCCGACGCGATCCTATACGTCGTCGATCATCGGCAGGGGATGCACTTCAAGCACCTGTTCGCCACCGCCGCGCTTATAGGTTACGGCGATGTAGAGTTGCGGCACGTGAGTTTCGGCACCGTGCTGGGCGACGACGGCCGGCCGTTCAAAACGCGCTCCGGCGATACCGTGGGCCTGGAGAAACTGTTGGACGAGGCGGTCAGTCGCGCAGCCGATATCGTCGCCGCCAACGATGCCGCCAAGCCGGACGCCCCGGAGCTTTCCACTGAGGATCGCCGACGCATCGCCGAGACGGTCGGTATCGCGGCACTGAAATACGCCGACCTGTCGCACAGCCGAACGAGCGACTACGTGTTCAGCTTCGACAAGATGCTGGCAATGAACGGCAACACGGCCACGTACATGCAATACGCCTACGCCCGGGTGCAAAGCATCTTCCGCAAGGGTAACATCGACATCGAGGCGATTCGCAACGGCGGTGCGGCGATCACGCTCGACTCGCCGGCGGAACGTGCGCTTGGGCTGGAGTTGCTCAGGTTCGCCGAGGCGTTGGACCTGGCCGTGCTCGACTATCGCCCGAATCTACTGACCGGATACCTGTTCGACCTGGCGGGCCGCTACTCGACATTTTTCGAGCAGTGCCACGTGCTGCGTGCCGAGAGCAAGAAACTGCGCAACAGCCGCCTGCTGTTGTGCGACCTGACCGCCCGAACGATCCGCAAGGGACTGGAACTGCTGGGGATCGACGTGGTGGAGAAGATGTAGGTTGGCTATCAGCAGTCAGCTATCAGCAGTCAGCCATCAGATCACAGCCCAGGCCGGTAGGCCAGGGATGCGAGCAAGTATCCCCTGTTTTCTAAAGTATATCACGTTTCCAATATGCTAGCGTTTGCAGCTTAAGTAGCGTATAGTAGAATATGCTGCGTGCATTGTAGCAATTGGCTGCCGGTGGCACGACGTTTGACTACTACTTGCAACCCTCAAGAAGAATATCCACTGCGATGTCGCTTGTTATCGACGCTGCTCCCGTTCCGCTGAAAACCGACGCCTTTGGCGTGGTGCACGTTGGCGAGTCTCGTGTAACGCTGGACACGATTGTAAGTGCGTATCGGCAAGGTTCCACAGCCGAAGAAATCGCCGAGCAATATCCGACTGTTGCTTTGTCGGATATTCATGCGGCAATCAGTTTCTATCTCCGACGACGCGATGAGGTAGAAGCGTATCTTGAAGAGCGAAGCCGTCAGCGAGAAGCAGTTCGCTGCGAAAACGAACGGCGTTTTCCGCCGAACGGCATTCGTGAGCGATTGTCGGCCAGACATGACTCCAAGCGGTAGGAAATTATGCTCCGACTTCTGGCCGACGAGAATCGGTTTCTATCGGACAGGCAATCGAAGATATTCTCATGCTGGTCGAATGTAGCCTTGAAGATGAATGGGATGGACAGGTGCATTATTTGCCGCTGTGATTTGTAAGTTGGCTATCAGCTTTCAGTTGGTTTTACATAGCTGCTGATAGCTGACGGCTGACTCAAAACTCCACCACCAACTCCTCCAACGGCCGTTTCGGCACATGGTGCACACCGTCGGCATCGCGCCAGTAGTCGATATCTTTAGCGTCCTTGCCGTCCTCCAGCACCACGGTCTCGTTGGGATATCCCAAGGCCACGACCAGCACGATCGCAAACCGATTCGGGATGTTCAGCGTCCGGCGCAGCCCCTCGCGGTCGATCGAGCCGATCATGCAGCCGCCCAATCCTTGCTCGACCGCCGAGAGCAACATGCTTTGTGCGACGATGCCCGGATCGACGTTGAAGTTCTTTGTGATATGCGTATCGCCGAGAATGACGATGTATGCGGCGGGCCGTTCACCTTCCGCCGGCCCGGTCCAGTCCTTCAGAGCACCGGCCCAAAGCAAGTGAGGGAAGATTTCGGCAGTCTGTTCGACCGAGCAGGCCGGCAGAAACTTAAGCGGCTGCCGATTCGCCGCCGAGGGGCACAGCCGTGAGAGCTTGATAAGATTGACCAGCGTTTGTCTGCCCAACCGCCGATCTTCATGGAACCGGCGAAAGCTGCGGTTTTTCTTCAGCAATTCTGTTATGTTCACTGGCTACTACTCCATATCGAGAGCATTCCGTGCCATCCGGCCGTAGTACGTTCCTTCGAATCGTTTGACAATGGTTTTTAGCAGCGAGTTGCGTCGTTTCGGGTTGGCGGTCGCCAGCCGCATCGATCGCTGAAAGCATTTTTTTGCCGACAGTTCGCGTTTGAATTCAGAGTCCTCCTGCAATTGTGCGAGCAATTGCTTTGATTCTTTGCCTTTCGATCCTGGCCGCTCACTTGGCGCCGCAGTTTTTTCATCGAGATTTCCGAACTGTAACCCAACTCCATCGGCCACAATAATTGTTTGACATGCGGCGGCATGTCCGGAGTGATTATATTGAACTCGCCAAGGTCGTCGCTGGTAGTAAGCCTATCGACAATGGTGAACACCTTACCCTGCGGCCGATTGTAGTGACTTCCCGCATATCCCTTCTTAATCGTCGCGCCGGATGGGTCGATCAGCAAGTAATTGAACAAACTGCAACAAAACCCTAATTTTTTGGCAGTCCGGGGTCATAACCGTGTAGTATGTTCAGTGCAAAAAACCCTCTTGCGGTAAGGTACTCCTTCACACCCCTCGGACTATAGTCGGTATTGATCGCCAGGATAATTATCGGCTTGTCTTTGACTGTTTTTTTCAACTGTGTGAACAACTCGCCGGACCATTCGTTACATTTCGGACACCACGTGGCGTAGATCAACACAAGCACCGTTTTGCCACGCAGCGCGTCGATAGAGACCGCCGGCCCGGCCCATTTTACCGAGGCAAAAGAAGACGATGGGGATGATGGCCCGGTCGCCGACGGCGCCTGTCCGAAAAGAACACCGGCCGGGCAAACCACAACAGCCAATGCTACAGTAACCACGCAGAAGTTTTTCATTGGAACGTCTCCTGCCAGTGTAGAAAAGAAGAGAATGCACACTGTGAAAATCACAGTGCACTCATTATAGCCACTCGACCGTGCCGGTTCAAGGGCGCCAGACTGGGGGGCTATGCTATAAAGCCGCGACCGGTGGTCGCGGCTTTGTGGCAATTTCACCCCTTCGCCTTTACGGCGGCCTGCGCGGCGGCAAGCCGGGCGATCGGCACACGATACGGGCTGCAACTTACGTAGTTCAACCCCATGCGGAAGCAGAAATCCACACTTGCCGGATCGCCGCCCTGTTCGCCGCAGATGCCGACTTTCAAGTCCGATCGCACGGCGCGACCCTTGGCGACCGCCATCTCGATCAACTGCCCCACGCCGTCGATATCGATCGTCTGGAACGGGTCCGCTTCCAGGATGCCGCTGTCCAAATAGTCGGGCAGAAACCCGCCGGCGTCGTCGCGGCTGAAACCAAAGCTCATCTGCGTCAGGTCGTTAGTGCCGAACGAAAAGAACTCCGCGGTGCCGGCCATCCGGTCGGCCAGCAGACAGGCACGCGGTATCTCGATCATCGTACCGTATAGATACTCGACCTCCACACCGGTCTTCTCCTTCACCTGAGTATAGACCCGATCGACGATCTTCTTAGTCGTGTCCAATTCTCCGATCGCGCATGTAACCGGCACCATGATCTCCGGCCGCGGGTCCTTGCCAGATTTTTTCAACTCGGCGGCGGCCTCGAAGATCGCCCGGACCTGCATCTCGGTGATCTCGGGATACGTAATACCCAGCCTTACGCCGCGATGGCCCATCATCGGGTTGATCTCGTGCAGCATTTCGCCGCGTTTTTTGACCGCGGCGACGTCGATACCCAGCGCGGCGGCCAACTCCTCTTGTGCGATCTCGCTTTGCGGCACGAACTCGTGCAACGGCGGGTCGAGCAGGCGGATCGTCACCGGCAGTGTGTCCATCGCTTCGAGCGTCGCCTTGATGTCGCGCTTGACAAACACGGCCAGAGCATCCAAGGCCGCGATGCGCTCCTGCTGCGTGTTGCTTAGGATCATCTTCCGCAGCGCAAACAGCGATTCGTCGCTGCCGGCGCCGTAAAACATGTGCTCGGTCCGAAACAGCCCGATCCCCTCGGCGCCGAACTCCCGGGCGATCCGGGCGTCCTCGGGCGTATCGGCGTTGGTCCGCACGCCGAGCGTCCGCCGGCTATCGGCCAGCTTCATAAACTCTTGGAACCGCGGGTTTTCCGCAGCGTCGATCATATCCAACTTGCCGGCATAGACCAGTCCCTTCGTACCGTTTAGCGTCAGTACGTCGCCTTCGTTGAACGTCCGGCCGCCGACGGTCATGGTTTTGGCGTTCAGGTCGATTTTCATCGCACCGGCCCCTACGATACAGCACTTACCCCAACCGCGAGCGACCAGCGCGGCATGGCTGGTCATGCCGCCTCGTGCGGTGAGTATTCCCTCGGCCGCGCGCATTCCGTCAACGTCCTCCGGATTGGTTTCTTCGCGTACCAGGATGCACGCCTTGTGCGCCTTTTGTGCGGCCACGGCGTCGGCCGAGGTGAAGACGATCTCGCCGCAGGCGCCGCCCGGCCCGGCCGGCAAGCCGGAGACAACCGGTTTGGATTTCTTCTCGGCTGCCGGATCGACGATCGGGTGCAAAAGCTCGTCCAATTGCGCCGGTTCCACTCGCATCACGGCGGTCGACTCGTCGATAAGCCCCTCGTCGAGCATATCCATAGCCATGTTCAGCGCGGCCGTACCGGTCCGCTTGCCGGAGCGGCACTGTAGCATGTAGAGCTTGCCCTCTTGTATCGTGAACTCGACGTCCTGCATGTCCTTATAATGTGTTTCCAGGTTGGTGCGGATGTCATCGAGTTCCTTGTAAAGCGGCGGCCATTCTTTTTCAAGCGAATCGAGGTGCTCGTTCTGCTCGTTCTTGGTCTGTTCGTTAAGCGGGTTGGGTGTGCGGATGCCGGCCACCACGTCTTCGCCCTGGGCGTTGATGAGCCACTCGCCGTAGAACTTATTCTCTCCGGTGGCCGGGTTCCGTGTGAACGCCACACCGGTCGCCGAATTCTTGCCCATGTTGCCGAATACCATGCTTTGCACGTTGCAGGCGGTGCCCCATTGGCCGGGGATGCCTTCGATCTTGCGATAGGAGACCGCGCGTCGGCCGTTCCAACTCTTAAACACCGCCCCGACCGCACCCCAAAGCTGCGACTCGGCGTCGTCGGGGAACTCGCTGCCCAGAACCTCTTTCACCTTGGACTTGTACAACTCGCAAAGCTGCTTCAGGTCGTCGGCCGTCAGGTCGGTGTCGGACTGGCAACCATTGGCCTTTTTCATCTCGCCCATGATCTCTTCGAGCTGTACGCGAATGCCTTTGCCTTCTTCCGGCTCGATATCCTCGGCCTTCTCCATCACCACGTCGGAGTACATGGTAATAAGCCGGCGATATGCGTCGTATACGAACCGCTCGTTGCCCGATTTTTTGATCAAACCGGGGATCGTCGCAGAACACAGGCCGACGTTCAACACCGTTTCCATCATGCCGGGCATCGACTGGCGGGCACCGCTGCGGCTGCTTAGCAACAACGGATTGTCCGAGTCGCCGTACTTCAGCCCCATGCATTTCTCGGTCTGAGCCAGTGCCGCGGCGACTTCCTTCCTAAGCGAATCCGGGAACTTGCCGCCCTGGTCGAAATAGACCGAGCAGAATTCGGTAGTAATAGTAAATCCGGCGGGCACGGGCATACCCAATTTGGCCATTTCGGCCAGGTTAGCGCCCTTTCCGCCGAGCAGGTTTTTCATCGTCGCGTCGCCGTCGGTCCCTTCGGTGCCGAAGCAGTAAACGTATTTGGTCATCATTAGTTCCTGTTAGGTTATCTGCAAAAAGACGAAAGGCGTTAATCTATCAGTGCGCGAGGGGATCGTCAAGGTATAAAGCCGCGACCGGTGGTCGCGCCAATACCGCTGGCTTATGGTGGCGCGACCACCGGTCGCGGCTTTGTGGTGGCGCGACCACCGGTCGCGGCTTTGTGGTGGCGCGACCACTGCAAAGCGGCTTTATGAGTTGAAGTGAACACAGACCCGGAGGCATCTAAAAACTGAGCATCCGCCGGTACTCTTCCATGCGTTGGTCGAGGTCTTCTCGCTCGATGTTTTTGAGCCTATCGAGGCTGAAATCCTCGACGGTGAAGCTGGCCGTAAGCGTGCCGTACGCCATTGCTTGTTTGAGGGTTTTCGGGTCGAAGTTTCCCTGCTCGGCCAGGTAGCCCATCATGCCGCCGGCAAAGCTGTCGCCGGCGCCGGTCGGATCGACGACCTCGGCGGTGGGGAAGGCGGGCAGGACGTACGTCTCGTGCTCGCTGAAGAACATCGCCCCGTGTTCGCCCTTCTTGATGACCACAAACCGCGGCCCCATCTCTCGTACGGCGCCTCCTGCCCGAACCAGGTTGTCCTGGCCGGTGAGCAGCTTCGCCTCGCTGTCGTTCAGCACCAGGCCGTCGATCCGGCGGATCAGCTCGCGCAGCTCGTCCGGCTCGTTGCGAATCCAAAGGTCCATGGTGTCGGCCACGGTAAGCTGCGCCCCGGGACACTGATCCAGCACCTTCAGTTGCAACACGGCGGAGCCGTTTGCCAGGAACAGGAACTTGCAGCGTCGGTACTCTTCGGGCAGGACCGGATCGAACTGGTCCATTACGTTCAGTTGTATGTCGAGCGTTTCGCGGTCGTTCATGTTCTCAAGATACTTTCCGCTCCATCGGAAGGTCTTGCCGCCGGGGACGATTTGCAATCCCGAAGTGTCGATCCCGCGTGCCCAGAGCATTTTGGTATGCTCTTCCGGCCAATCGTCGCCAACCACCCCGGCCAACCGCACAGGAGTGAAGTAACTGGCGGCATAGGAGAAGAAGACGGCGGAGCCGCCCAGCACGTTTTCGCGTTTTTCGGTGGGCGTTTCCACGCTGTCAAGTGCGACAGATCCGACGACGACAAGCGGCATGGTGGAGTTTTCCTTATTTAGCCCGCCGTGAATACACGGCGGGCAATGTTTGCACCTCTTGCAACGGCTACCACAGGTGTATGCCCCGGGTGTATTCACCCGGGGCTAAATGGATTTGTTTGAACGGTTAGAATCGCAACTCGGCCCTGGCGGTCAGGCCGTCGAACGTCAACGTGTCGCCCAGCCCGACGAAGTTGTTGCCTTGGGCGGCCTCGATGAACTTGTCGGTCTTCACCGTGTTGAACCAACCGCTGACCATGTATCCGCCGGTCACTCGCAGCAATCCGTTGCTGCTGGTCCAGCCGACGCCAACTTCCAAATCGAGCATGGTCACAATGCGGCCGGCCTTCCAGTCGGTCTGGGCAATCGGGTCCGGCAAGGCGGCCGTTTCCTGGTAATGTGCCCGGAACTCGCCGGCTACGAAACTGGCCGCACCGCGACCGTACACCATCAGCCCGCAATTCGAGGCGTAACGCTCACCCTCCAAGCCTACTCGGATGCCGCCGCCCTCGAAGTCGATATCGGTTAGGAACGTATGCCCACCCGGAACAGCAGACTGCGAGCAGAACTTCTGGCCCAGATTGCCGTATCGTGCACCGACCAGACAGGTAAGCGTGTGCAGTTCGCTACAGGAGAACACCCGGCGGTAGTCGATGTCGACCAGGTCGAGATCGATGCTGTGTGTGGCATCGATAGTGGCATCCTGTAAGGATATCGCATCCGAAGTATCGGTGTAGAGGTACATGTATGAGATGCCGACACTGCTGCAATCGCTAACAGCACGGCTGCAACCGGCGCGGAACGCCGGTTCATAATCGAAATCGATAAAGCCGGCCGGGGCACTGTGCAAGGCGCCGAAGTTCACGTCTGAGTTGCGTGGCCGCATGTACAGAAACTCACCGAAGAACTGCCATGTTGGACAGCCGCAAGACTCCTCGTAGCAGTGTCCACCATACGTTCCACAACATGTCGGTTCGCAGCACGTCGGCTGACAACACGGCGGTTCGCAGCAAGGCGGCTCGCAGTAATCAGGTTCACAAGCCTGTCCGTCTTGAAAATCTTCGTACTGTCCGCCGGCAAACAGCACCATGTTGCCGTCTGGTTGCTGCATCAGATACCCGGTCGGAACGACATACGCTTGTTGTGCATAACCTTGTGCTTGCATTGCTGTCAGCAGCGTCAGGGCGGCCAGTGCGATCAATCGTGTGGTTTTCATAGCATTTCCTCTAACTAATTTGAGATTTGTGGGTCCAATGTGTGATATCGCCCCGCTACAATCCGAAAAATGAGAAAAACCGGAACAACCGGAACTGTTTCTCTGGTTGCCCCATTTTGACATTTGCCGGCCCAATCAGTGGCACCGGCGTCCCGCCGGTGTGACGGAATTCGTGGCAACACCTATGCTTCTGTCTCACCGGCAGTAAACATTCATCTAACCAGTTCGTAGTGACCCGATTTATCGGGTCCACGTGGCTGAGTGCCCGGGAAGACCGCATGAATGCGGTCACTACGAACATCTTTTGACGCCTTGGACGAATACTCACCACCGGCGAGACGCCGGTGCCACTGTTGGGGCTTGCCCTCGTTTTGAACAATCCGCCATTGACGCCGCAGGCCGGTTCGCTTTATTGTACCGCCCCTATTCCGGGTTAGTCTGAATCAGCACAAATGCCACGCTCCGGTCTCCCAACATCGGTCCGCCGTTTTTGTACGGTCGCCTTAGTTCTTGTGTTAGCCGGGTGCTCGTCGATGGGTGCACGGCTTCGGTCGGTTCCACGGAATCCGCTTGTCGATCAGCTACAGCTCGTTGCCCGAGGCGGACCGCAGCCTAGCGAACGGACAATACAAGTGCTTCGGGTGTGCAACCTCAAGGACGACCTGAAAGGCAATCCCAGCGAGTTGCTGCAGAAGCTCCAGGCGGCGATCGAGCGGCATCCGACGCCCGAGAAGGTTTACGCATTCTCAGAGCTGGCATACCTTGGCGCCAAGAAGGCCGAGTTGCACGATAAGCAGCTTGCGTTGGACTTGTACGGCGCATCGGTGATGTATGCCTATCATTACCTGTTCGACGAGTACTTTGCACGGTCGCGCAACCCGTACGATCCACAGTTCCGTGCCGCGTGCGATCTGTACAACACCGCATTGGAAAGCTGCCTGCGAATCGTCTGCAAAGGCGGCAAGCTGGTTCCCGGCGAAACGGCGACTATAAACACGGCCGCCGGCAGTTGGGATATCACCTGTGTGTTGCACGGCGGGCGGTGGAAGACAGAGGATATCGATCACTTCGAGTTCGTCTCCGACTATGAAATCAAGGGCCTGACGAACCACTACCGTACACACGGCCTTGGGGTGCCGCTTATCGCCGTGCGCCGCAGCTACAAGGGCGAGCCGGCGGCGGCGAAGTATTATCCCGTCGATCTGAGCTTTCCGGTAACGGCGTTGCTGCGTCCAGTCCAACGCGGTACGGCGCCGGCCGGGCTGAACTCTACGCATCATCAGGCCGTGCTCGAGTTGTATGACCCGCTCAGCTCGACCGACACCCAAGTTGCCGGGCGGTGCGTGCCGTTGGAGAGCGATCTGACCACCCCGCTTGCATACTTCCTCTCGAAGCCGGAGCTTGACGTTCTGGCCACGGTCGGCCTGTTTCGGCCCGATGAGTTGTTGAAGATGCGGCCGGATCGTCCCGACACGATCATGGGGCTATACATGTGCCAGTCGTACGAGCCGGGCAAGATTCCCGTCCTGCTGGTCCACGGCCTGTGGTCCAGCCCGATGACCTGGATGGAGATGTTCAACGACCTGCGCAGCTCGCCGGAGATTCGCGAGCATTACCAGTTCTGGTTCTACCTGTATCCGACCGACCGGCCGTTTTGGATCAGCGCGGCGCAGTTGCGTCGCGACCTGGCCGAGGCCCGACAGGTGCTCGACCCGTACCACCAGGAGCCGGCGTTGGACCAGATGGTGCTGGTCGGGCACAGCATGGGCGGGCTGATCTCCCGGCTGCAAACGATCAACAGCAAGGACGACTATTGGAATCTGGTCAGCCACCAGCCGTTTCAAAAGGTGAAGGCCGAGCCGGAAGTCCTCGATAAGCTGCACGACACTTTCTTCTTCACGCCGAATCCTTCGATCCGTCGCGTGGTGACCATCGGCACCCCGCACCGAGGCAGCCGTTTCTCGAACCAGACCACCCAATGGCTGCTGGGCAAGCTGATCGACTTGCCGCAGATGTTGGTGCGCAGTCAGCAGAAGCTGTTCCGCGAAAACAGGGAGCTGTTCCGCGACGACACGCTGCTGGAGATCGATACCAGCATCGACTCTCTCTCACCCGGCTTGCCGCTGTTCCAGGTTATGCTTGCCGGCCGTCGTCCGATTTGGGTGAAGTATCACAACGTGATCGGTCAGGCCCCCGCCGGCCAGTGGTGGAACTCGTGGATGGCCGACAGCGACGGAGTGGTGGCCCGCGATAGTGCACACATGGACGACGTTGTGTCGGAGATCACGGTCACGTCGACTCACGCGACGATCCACAGCACCCCGGCGGCGGTGCTCGAGGTGCGTCGGATACTGTTGGAACATCTTGCCGAACTACGAGGCCGTCCGGCAGGCGTCGTCCGCACCGCACAGATCGACGCCGCGTCTGCACCGGTGGGCATACCTTCTCGCTGAGGCGGTCAGTGGTCAGCTATCAGCTTTCAGCTTTCAGCCAAGTAGTGTTGCCACATCCATTTTGCCCGGCATTGTTTCACCGCGTGCAAAATGCCCTTCGTGCCGTTCTTCGAGTGCGTAAGTAATTGCTGGCCAAGCGGTTGCGTCGATGGGTATTTTGCGTTTTGCACCGGTGGGACTCGTTGTCAAGTGCAATTCACACGTCGGAGAATCGCCGTAAGTACTGCCGTGAGGCCACGTTAGGGCCGGTGGAATTTGCACCCACTTTGGCCGCCCAAAACGTGCAAAACTCCCCGGTTCGTAGACTTTGTAGGGTGCGTGCAACCCACCGCAGTACATGGGGAGCGGTGCGTTGCACGCACCCTACAAAGTTTTTGTGATTCAGGACCACGAAAGCCCGAAATAACGAAACTACGAACTAATTTGTCAAAGATCGACCGCACAGACGGTGCTGCGATATGGACGATTGTATAGCATCCGCCGGCTAATTGCAAGGGTTTTTTGCCATTATTCTTGACATTTGCTGGCAATGCTGGCATAATGGGCGACTGGTTCGGATTATCGCTACTCTTGCCCACGGTCGGGCACCTTTTTCAATCTTTTTATCAAGGGAGGTAAATCATGGCCAGTCGAATCGTAGTTTTACTTGCGGTGTTGTCGGCATGTATGGCGTGTCCAAGTAGTTTGCCGGCGACCGAACCGGCCTCCATGGAACCCAAACTCGTTGATCCGGGGCAGAAATTGCCCGGTGCCGAGGAACGTCTCGTTGTGATTGAGAGCCGAATCGCTATGCTCGAAGAAAAATTTCGCATAATCGGTGAACGAATCGAGCACATTGATCGTCAGCACGATCGGCTTTACGACGCCGTGGCGCAGTTGCAGAAAGATGTTCAGAAAATCAAGGGAATCAAACTTACGATGGTGAAGGAGGAGCCGACACCTCAGCCACGCCAAGGCAAGTTCATCATCCGAAATTGGACCGGCGTGAATCAGTATGTGTCGGTTAACGGGCTTAGATACTTCGTTTCACCAGGCCGTACGGAGATTATGGTTCCGCACACAACGGTAGAGGCATACCTTCCCGGTTTCGAGGGTCCTAAGCTCTTTGGCATGTCGAATTGGCAGTGGACGGGACAAAACCACGAAATGTTTTTCGACATCAGAATCTGAAGTTTGTCTGATCCTTTCGTAAAGGAAATGCAACTTTATGGCTCACCCGAAAAATTTGCAACAATTTTTCAAAAATACTTGACATTTGCTGGCAATACTGGCAAAATAGGCGGCTGGCTCGGGTTATTCGCCAAGTCAGTAGCACAGGCTTCCAGCCTGTGGACGTCAAATTAGTGGCACAGGCTTCCAGCCTGTGGACAGCACCACGAACAGATTCAATCGGTGCGGTGTAACGCACCCTACAGCCCACAACCGCTGCAAAAGGAGCATAGCCATGCACCAAGGCTTGCTGAAAACCCTAAAGCGATCCGTCCGCCATCTCGGCACGTCACTTAACCAAACCACCAGGCCCCACGTCCATCATCGGCGGCTGCGCTGCGAGCAGTTGGAAGAGCGGCAGTTGCTGAGCGGCTTCCACTTGAACTTTCCGCTACCGAACCGCACTGCTGACACTGTGGTGATTAACTCGGTGTTCGACCACTCGATGTCGAACGAGTATACCGCTGACAACGTTGTTGTAGCCTACACAGGCGAACGTGGCGAATGGGGCCATGGCCATGACTATGCGACGACGTACAACGGCACCGACCTATATGGGTTTAAGAACGCTGCGAAATCAGTGTTCAGTGTTAATGGGCACTACTCTGGCGGCACATTCCTATACTACGATGGGCATCCGGGTTATGACTTCCGTACAACTGACCAGAGTCCGGACGGAAAGGTCGATGTACTCGCTGCCGCTTCGGGCAGTGTCCACCTTATCGGTACGGTGGGCGGTGTGCGCGTCGACCACGGGAACGGATACAGAACCAATTACTATCATTTGTCTCAGATAGACGTGTCAGATGGGCAAAGCGTAGAAATGGGACGAAAGATCGGTGTTTCTGGAGAAGTGGGGGCGCCTGGAAGCCCACACCTGCACTTCTCCGTCCAACGCTACGTTGGAGATAAATGGGTGCCCGTAGACCCGTATGGGTGGCAAGGCCTGGGTGCCGACCCCTACGCGCTGACGAAGAACGAGGAACTGTGGACGCCACAGTCATCCTTCAGAGGCGAACTCACATTCAACGCAGAGGGCCGGACACTTGAGGAAACTCTCTTGATCCACTGGCCTGGAACCGATAAATCTGGCGTCACGATCGGTCGAGGATACGATCTGGGCAGGAGTACTGCAGTAAATGCGGTCGCGGACTTGGTTGCCGCGGGGGTTTCGCAGGATCAAGCGAAGGCCATAGGAGCTGCAGCGGGCCTCAAGGGAGCGGCCGCTGGCAACTTTGTCGCAACCCACCGGGACAACATCGGACCTATCTCGCTGCATCAACAACGCTCCCTCTTCGAGTTGGTCTATCCCCGGTATGTCTCTCGGACTATTGATCGCTATGAATACCATCGCTCGCACGACCCAGTCACCGGGGATCCGCTGCCAGAGGCGCTGGGGCAGCCATGGGATGCGCTTCATTGGGCAATTCAAGATGTCCTCGTTGACTTCGTATATCAAGGATATGGCCTACCGATACACGATCCCTCTGGTTATGCCTATCATCGCCCAATGCGAGCAGGGATGAACAACAGTTTTGACGAATTAATCGCGTACATCAAAGGCAGCAAAGAGATGATGGGATGGGAAACTGGACGGCAACGGATTCCATTTCTTCAAGAACATCGCTCCGAGCCAGTCCAAGAGTCGATTCTCGCGGGCTTGGACTGGCTTAAAACGCCGGGCAGGCAACTGGGCAACGGCTCGTGGTCCGACGACACGGCGAACACATCGATGGCTGTGCTGGCTATGCTCAACGCTGGGTATACCGAAAGTGACAGTTGCGTTGCCGACGGTATTCAGTACATCTTGGGCCAAATCCATAATGATGGGAGTGTCGGTCACGAAAGCGGTCGTTACACGTACCGAACGTCGATAGCGATCCTCCCCCTCGTCGCGACGCACAACAGCGACTACCACGATGAAATCGCAAAGATGCGCGACTGGTTGATTGGTTCGCAATGGGATGAGGATTGTTACTACGGCAGCGTGGACTCCGACAACTGGTACTACGGTGGCTTCGGTTACGGAAACAGCGGGCGGCCGGATCTCTCGAACACGCAGTGGGCCCTGAT
>DAOWNK010000091.1 GCA_030642635.1 Pirellulales bacterium | reverse complement strand
CTAGTGCTTTGTCAAACCTAAAATTACGGGTTGGGTGCCATGTCCACGCTTGCGTGGACATGCCTAAAACCTCGATCAACATGCCCACGCTTGCGTGGGCATGGCACCCGAATTTTTAATCATGACATAGCACTAGCCCCTTACTAAACATGCGGCGCAGCTCGGCCGCAATGAAAAACGAGCCGGTAATACATATTAAATCTTCTGGTTTGGCCCGGCGGCTGACTTCCTCGAAGGCGTCGGACGGCTCGGTGCAGACGATCGGCTCTTGCCAGCCAAGCTCGACGGCAACTGCCAGAAGCTTTTTCGGCGACACTGCACGCGGGTTGTTCGTGTAACGTGTGAATATCACCTCGTCGAATCGTCCCGTCAACCGCTCCAACATGCCGCGAATATCTTTTTCTTGTGTGGTTGCGAACAGCAGCAGCCGGCGGCTGACGGAAAAACTCTCGTCGAGCACCTCCAACAGCGCATCGATCGAGGCCGGATTATGGGCGCTGTCCAGCACAATCGCCGGCCGACGCCCGAGCACCTCCACCCTGGCGGGGACGCTCGCCGTGGCAACGCCCGTCCTTATGGCATTTTCGGGAATCGTCCAGCCTTGACGCTGCAACTCGGCCGCTACGGCCAGCGCAACCGCCGCGTTGGCCGCCTGATGACGGCCCGGCATCCCGAGCGAAAGATCACTATAGGAATTTATTTGGTCGGCAAGGTTATGAAAATCGAGTCTTCCGGCGTCCGGCTCGCGTTCCAGGTGACGAGGCGGCCGGTAATCGAACTGAAAGTCTACGCCCAACTCGACCAGCCGGCATCCCAACCGCCGGCACACCTCTTGGATGACCTCCCGCGGCTCATCTTTCGTTACTCCGCTTACGACCGGCACGCCCGGCTTTATGATACCGGCCTTTTCCCTGGCGATCGACGCGGTGGTCTCACCCAACTGCTTTGTATGATCCAGACTGATGTTTGTGATGACCGCAACGCACGGCCGGCAGACGTTAGTCGAATCGAGCCGGCCGCCCAGTCCGACCTCCAGCACGGCGGCGTCGACCTTGCAACGGTCGAAGTGCACCAGCGCCATGGCGGTGGTCAACTCGAAGTAGGTGGGTCCGATTTCATCCGGTCCGGCGGCAGATGCCCGGCGGTCCATTGCCTCGGCGGCCGGGCGGATCAGCTCGACCAGTTCGACCAGCTCCTCCGACGAGCAGTACCGCCCATCGACGGCCATCCGCTCCTCGATCCGCTCCAAGTGCGGCGAGGAGAACACCCCGGTGCGGTATCCGGCGGCGGAAAGCACGGCGGCGAGCATCGCGGCGGTCGAGCCTTTTCCTTTCGTACCGGCGACGTGTACGATAGGCATATCCCGTTGCGGGTTGCCGAGCCGATCGAGAAGTTCCCGCATCCTATCGAGCTTGAATTCCCGCTTGCGATACGGCACGGCGGTTGCGCGTTCGTAGTCGATCCGCCCGAAGAGGAATTGCAGCGCGTTTTCCCGTCGGTCCGGGGTTCGGTCGGTCGAGAGATGTTTAGGCATAGTTCACCTCGAATTTTACCGCAAACCGAGTCGTTTGTCGTGGTGTGCCTTCCGTGCATTCGGCGACTCGTCGAGATGCCGGTTCGTAGTGACCGCATTTATGCGGTCTTTCCCATGATTTGACCGGACAACCCCGATGAATCGGGGCACTACGAACGGGGTGAAATATGCTCTGCAAAATGGATGTGCCGTACTACGGCTCGGCCGTGAAGCGGTAGTTGAGCATTCGCGGTCCGCTGATCTCACGGGCACGCAACCAGAGGGTCCGGCCGAGCAGTTCCTTGCCGTCGGCCAGGCGGTACGTTTGAACGTCATTACCGGGTTCAAGGCCGACGATTCGGGTTTTCAATAGCTGTCGCTCCGGCGCAAACAACTGGCACTGGAAACTCACCTTGCGGTCGCCGTGGTTGACAAACCGCTGTCGGACCTCAAGTTCCCCTTGGTCGTTCAGCTTTGTCGCAATCCCGACGTATACCTCTCCAAGCCCGACGTCGATATAACGGTAGACGCTGAACTGATACGGCCGTTCGGCCTGGAGTTGGAAATCGACACGCAGCGGATTTCGACCGCTCAGTGTGTCGTACGGCAGTGCGATCTGGAAGTCGCGGTGCAACTGCTCGCCGGCGGTAAGCCAGAAGTTGATCTGTTTCGGCTCCACCCGCCAAATATCGGGTGCAATCAACGTAGCCTTCCCATCGACACCTTGGCAAAATGAGTTTTTTAGTCGCAGCGAGTCGGCATGTGTGCGGCCGAAGATGCTCGGCAGCCGATTGCGGTCGATGTGAAAGTTCATCCGCCATCGGGCAATCGGTTCGCTCAGTCCGGTAACGAACGACGGCACCCGGCCGACGGAGATTACCTGGCGATGTTCCCGCTTCACGGGCGTGAGGGTCCTGCCCCACAGGTCGATTTGCCGTGGCTGCTCGCCAAGGTAAATTACCTCTTCGGTCGGCTCCTCGTTCCAGACGACCATTACCGCCTCGCCTGCACGGACGAATACGTGGTTGTCGCTTCCGTTGGGCAATTGGATGCTGCCGAGGTAATAGGCCCCGCCCAGCGCCAACGCGGTGGTCCGCCACGGCATGAACAACTCGCCGGGCGTCCCGTCGTCGTTCATAAGCCCATGGTTGTTGCCGAACGGATCGGGGCAGAAGACGGCCCGGGCGCCGTGGATTTTGGCGGCGATCATCCGCCGAACCATATCCACCGCTCGAACTTGCGGCGCGTAGTGCTCGGCGGAAATCGGCTCGACGACGACCCAACGTTCCGTAGCAACCTCACCGGCACCGTCCAGATATGCAGCCAGATCACTGTGTGTCATGGGAGGATCGGACGACAAGGACAGGTATTGCCAAGGCGCCGCGTCTGTGCCGGATTGCGGCGCCTCGTGCATCCATCCCCAGCCGATCCCCAAGTTTACGTTCCGACCGATCCGGTCCAATTCGGCCTTAATCCGGCTGATCTTTCCGGCAAGATCGGGGTAATCGACAAAGCTGGTGTCGGTATCAGTGCCCAACTGCCACCATCGAACCTTGGTGGCCATGCGGGCCATCACCGGTTCCAGCGACGGGTACCAGACGGACGGGTCCGGTGAGAACAGGTCCACTGCGACCGGCATATTCGACCGACCGTAGTGCTCCCGCAACGACGGCGGCGGTGTGCACAACATGCCGATCAACTCGATCCCGTGCGAATTGAGCCACTCGTTAAACGTTATCAACCGCTCGACGAACCCGGCGTCTTGCCGCTCGTCGTACCAGAGCGGGTACTTTAACCGATTGATGCCGGCCTGTATGACCAATCGGCTCAAGTCCGGCAACGGCATCGGGCGGTCGCCCTGAGGCAGTGTCCAACCGAACTCGCTGCCTGGGTGATTGTGGCATGGATCGACCACCACCAGGTTCAGTTCGCGGCGATAGGCCGTGGTTTGCCGTCCGGCCATCGTCACACGAACCCGATAGAACCCCTGCCCCGGAATGGGCGGCTTCCATCGGGCATGGCCGATCCGGCCTTGCTGCGGTTCGTTCTGAAGGGCGAGGGGAGAAGGGCGAGGGGAGAAGGGCGAGGAGTGAGGAGAGAGCAATGAATTTTCCTCCTTCTCTCTTCTCTCTTCTCTCTTCTCTCTTCCCTGTTCCTTCTCCGCCATGCGTTCCTTTTGCTCCGCCAGCACGGTGCCGAATACGTCCTCCAACCGAAATGCGATCTCCGGGTTTTTCTCACTGAAGCCGGACGCCGTGCAGATGATTTCGACCGTTTCCGAGTTGGTGAAGAAGTTGTACGTATCGTTGGTTCTCAGGTCCATTCTTGGCAGGTGGCCCAGCCAGATGTCGTCGAACGCAGCAACGCCTTTGAGGTCCTCTTTCGTGTCTTCGCCCGACTGCTGCTGTACGTGCAACCCGACCACTGCAAAGCGGACATCGTCGTCGGCCGGCGCCGCAGGGCCTAAACGGATATTTTGCCAGCCGTCGGTCTTTTGCACTTTCTCGGAATAGAACGTCTCCAGTCGACGTCGATTGCAATCCAAAAAGGTCAGCGAAAAATATGCCCGATCGTGTTGAAGACCCTCGGTCTTGAGCCGTCCTTCCAGCACGTAGCTGAACAGCGGCCCGACGGCCACCGGCGGGCTGTATGCCGCCGCCGCCCCGCCGTCTAGTTGGATTCGCAAGCAACGATCTCCCGCCGGCGAAGGCAACCGGTGGATTCGGATGTTCACATAATGCGGGAACCCTTCGCCACGGCGCCGTGTCCAGCGGTCGGGCCACTCGTCGAAGTTCTCGTCCCACGAGCTATCGAAGTTGCAATGAAACAACTCGACCGCCTCCGGCCAGTGCGACCCAAGCGGTGCGTCCGAACAACAGACGGCGGCAATCAAAAGTGGCAATAGTATGTGCATAGTTTTACTTTTTATTTCATTTAGCCGGCGAATTTGTTCGCCGCGTGAAGTGTGAAAAACGTTTTTGTCACGTTTCAGGTTGTGTGTCGATTAGTACCGCTTTCGCGCCGTGCAAGCACGGCGGCTAAATAAGGCGGCAATAAATTGCCACCCCCTCACCGCCTACCATCTACCATCTACCGCCTACCGCTCACCCACTCATCCCAACGTTTCCGCTGCTCCTCGTTTAACACGCCGACGGCCTTCTGGCGTGCGGCCTCGAAGACGCGCCGGCGGTTTTCCGAGCGTTCTTTCCGGCTGTCGGATGGCCGTTGCTCGTCGAGGTGCTGCAGCGCCTGTGTGGTCGAGTTGCCTATGCGTCGGAACTCTTTCTGCTGTTCGTCCGTCAGTTTCAATTCGTGCACCACCTTCGGCAGTGTGAACACGTCGACACCCGGCATACGGCGAACCAAACTTTGCAGTTTCTCGATGTCGTCTTTAACGGCCCGGTTCGCTGCCGCCGCTGCCGTTCGGCCCACGCCGAGATCGTTCAACCGGTTGTCGATAGTCCTTTTCAGCGAGGTAAACGACGGCACCGATTTCAGTGTCTTAGATTGCTTAAAATACGGCGATTGCCATGAACCCGGCGAACTGGATTCAACCGTTCCGGACATCTCGGTTTGCGTGTCGGACGGATGTTTCAGTGTCCACAGCAAGACGGCGGCGCCAAGCGGCGCTATAATCGCTACGGAAATCAGAGTGACCATCACCATCAGAAGCGAAACGCCCGAGGGTAAAAGCCTTGCCAGGCAGCAGCGTACGCCCTCAGCAAACCTGCTTTTGACCGGCAGTGAAGGCCATACCTCGCCGAGCAGCTCCAGCCCGACTTGGATGATCGGCACGGCGACGGTGGTTTGCGAATCGTCTTCCGGATCCATTGGCGGTGTTTCGGCCGACTCCAGTTCACACATGTTCTTTACTCGGACCTTGAATGAACCGATCTCGGTGTGCAACACGGCCTCGGTATCCTCTTCCAATTCGATCGGACCGTCGGCCGTCACGGCGAATCCACCGGAAGATTCGTCCAGCAGTTGCACAGGCAGTCGGACTTCGCCTATCTGCAATTCGCCATCGTTCCGCGCATCGGGAACCTTGCAGCGAAATGACTTGCGATTGTCGAAAGTTCTATTTGGCGAATCCATAGTACTTTCTAATACCTGATCCCCTGGCCCCTGGTCTCTGGCCCCTGATTTCCAGCCCCTAAAATGTAGCATGGAATTACGCTTGTAGCGGTCAGGCGGGACTCGCGGCGGACTCCATGCCGACGGGGGGCAACCGATGGGTACTTGCAATTCTTCGCCCAGTAGAACACTATAAATGCTGTGAATGCCACATTCGCACACAAGATTGCGCTCTAGCCCCTGGCCCCCAGTCTCTGGCCTATGACTATACACACCACACTACCGACCACCCACTCCGGACTGCGACGGCTTTCCGAGTACTTTATGCTGCTGCTGATCGCCGTGCTGATTTTACGCGCCTGGTACGTCGAGGGCCTGGTGTTCTCGTGCCGCACCATGAGCGGTTCGATGGCCGAGACGCTGCTGGGTACACATCGCCGTGTGGTGTGCGACGACTGTGGGCACCGGTTTGTGTGCGGCTCGGATATTCAGCCGATCGTACCGTTGGCCTGTTGTCCCAATTGCGGCTACGAGCATAACGATCTTAAGACATTGCCGGATGTGCCCGGCGACGGGTTGCTTATTAACAAGTCGATCTTTCGGCTGCGCCGACCACGTCGCTGGGAGGTCGTCGCATTTCGGCACCCGCAACATGCCGGTCATGTTCAAATCAAACGTGTAGTCGGTCTGCCGGGCGAGAAGGTCCAAATTCGTCACGGCGACGTATACATCAACGGGCGAATTCAGCGCAAGTCGCTATCACAGCAGCGTGCGACGGCCGTGCCGGTCCATGATGCCGGCTTCCGGGCGACGCGCAAGCCGACCCCGCCGCTGCGATGGCAAGGCGCCGGCTCGAACAGCCAGTGGGGCAGTTGCGGACGTGACTTCGCCCATCCGGCCACCGAAAACGAGAAAACCATCGACTGGCTCGAATATCGGCACTGGCGTCGGCTGCCGATCATGCTTCGCGGCTTCGACGAAGACGAATGCGAAGTACGTGAACAGCCCGTCACCGACTTAAGCGGTTACAATCAGAACATCTCACGGCGCGAGGAACAGATCAGCCGGACGGCCGAGTTGATGCTGTCGTTTCCACTGATGGAAGCCTCTGGTGCCGGGGGGTTGTTCATTCGTGCCTCCGACGGCAGCGAGCAGTTCCAGGTGCGTATTGACCCGGGCCGCGGTTGCTATAGTGTTCGGCAGAACGACAAATCGCTCATCCCGGAGGAAGAGTTGCCCCATGACGCCAACAATTTGACCATCGAGGTTTCACTGTTCGACCGGCAGTTTCTGCTGGCTTTCGACGGCAAGGTGGTCCTTGCATGGCCGTACTGCCCGTCACAGCCGAACCCTCCGCCAAGCTCACGACCGTTTGCCGTCGGAGTGCAGGGGCTGCGGGTGACGATCCGGGACCTTCGTGTATACCGGGACGTGTACTACACCCACCCTGTTGGGGTGCGTGGTCGTTGGGGGCTGGACGAGCCGGTCGCGTTGGCCGACGATGAGTATTTCGTTCTGGGCGATAACAGCCCGATTTCCGATGACAGCCGTACATGGCCGCAACACCCGGCCGTTCCCGATAAATTGTTGGTCGGTAAGCCTTTAGCAGTTCATTTTCCGGTCCGCAAGATCAATTTTGGCTGGTGGGTTATTCAAGTTCCAGATCCGGCTAGAATCAGGTATATTCAGTAACAAGAAGGCGGAAGTTTAGCCGCCGCGTCCACGCGGCGTGGAAGTTGAATAGTTACCGGGAGTATTATGTCGAAACGCAAATCACCCAAGAAATCCCGTGCGTCGGCACGAGAGTCGCAACAGCATCGTCAATCCACCGCAGAGAAACCGGCGGCCGGTCACTTTCTTGCCCGGCCGGCAGTGCGCGAGACGATCGAATCGATAGCAATCGCCTTTATACTTGCGTTCTTGTTCCGTACGTTCGAGGCCGAGGCATTCGTCATCCCGACCGGCTCGATGGCAACCACATTGATGGGACGGCATAAGGACCTGGTTTGCCCCATGTGCGGTTATCCGTACCAGGTCAGCGCCAGCAATGAAGTGGACAAAAACGGCGTGCCGTACGGTCCCGGAACCAAAATCGCCGGTTGCACCTGTCCGATGTGTCGCTACACGATGGACCTCGACCGAAATAACCCACATGGCAGGAAATACAAGTCGTATAATGGAGATCGAATACTGGTCGATAAGTTCTCCTATCAGTTCACCGACCCGGAGCGTTGGGACGTAGCGGTGTTCAAGTATCCAGGCGGCGCGATGACCAACTACATCAAGCGGTTGGTCGGCCTGCCGGGCGAGACGATCCGCATCAGCCACGGCGACATATTTGTCAGGCCCGACGGTGAAGACGAGTTTACCATCGCCAGAAAACCGTCCAAAAAGCTGTTGGCCATGTTGCATCCGGTGTTCGACAACGACGTTACGCCCAAGATATTGCAACGCGGCTGGGCGCCACGCTGGCGCCCGGTGCCTTCTGCGGACGGCAGCACCGCGGGCGAATGGGAACCGTTAGATGAATTCAGTTCGTTCCAGACAACCGGTCAAGCACAGGGCGAAGCCTGGCTGCGGTACGAACACCGTGTGCCGTCGTATCGACAGTGGTTGGAAAGGGAGGAAGGAATCCCACCGTCGGACGAACCACGGCCGCAGTTGATCTCCGACTTTTGCGCCTACAACACCGGCCGAGCGAGCAGCGATTCGGCACCCGCCCCCGACGCCTTCGGGCTGCATTGGGTCGGCGACTTGGCATTGAAGTGTACGTTGGAAGCCGAGACCGACTCCGGCGAGGCGATTTTCGAGTTGGTAGAAGGCGGCCGACGATTCCAGTGTCGTATCGACCTGGCCACCGGCACGGCGGCGCTCAGCATCGTCGGCCTCGACTCGTACCGGCCGACTGCGGAGACAAAAATCCACGGCGGCGGTAAATGCAAAATTCTATTTGCCAACGTCGATGACCAACTGCGATTGTGGATTGACGGCCGTGAAGTTCAGTTCGACGCGCCGACCACGTACGCTCCGCTGGGCAACACACGCCCGACCACCGCCGACCTGTTGCCGGTTGGTGTGGGCACTAACGGTGCCGGGTTGCGAGTAAGCCACCTCGAAATCCTCCGCGATATCTACTATATTGCCGATGGACACAGCAAAATCCGCAGGCGCATAATCACTGATTTCAAGCAAATCTATCCCCACGACAACGTGCTCGCCGATCCGGCTTTGTGGGACGCCTTCGATGAAGAGAACATCAAAAAGGTCGATTTCGTGCTCGAGCCGGATCGCTTCCTCGCGCTGGGAGACAACAGCGCAAAGAGCAAGGACGGCCGGCTCTGGGAGCAGGACAATTTTGAATACTACGTAAGCCGCGAGCTGTTGATCGGTAAGGCGTTGTTCATATATTGGCCTCATTCCTGGAACCGCCTGCCGGGCACCAATATCCCGCTCCCGTTCTTTCCGAACTTTCAGCGGATGGGGTTCGTACGTTAGTGGATAGTGGATAGTGTGTAGTGGATAGTGTGTAGTGGATAGTGTGTAGTGGATAGTGTGTAGTGGATAGTTAAAAGCCCCCGTATTGCATGCGGGGGCACACATTTTACGGCATAAACTACGGATCAACTTTAGATGCTCGACGTTCAAGGATTGGTAAAAATTTACGGTAATCGTCGGGTAGTCGACGGTGTGGACTTCTGCGTAGAGCCGGGCGAAATCGTCGGACTGCTCGGACCCAACGGCGCGGGAAAAACCACCTGCTTCCGTATGACCTGCGGTATGATCGAACCGGACGAGGGAAAGGTTTATCTCGGCGGCGCCGATGTGACAAACTGGCCGATGTACCGACGTGCCCGAGACGGCGGCATGGGATACCTTGCACAGGAATCCAGCGTCTTCCGCAAACTTTCGGTGGAAGACAACCTGTTGGGCGTGATGGAAATGCTGGGCGTCGATCGCCCAAAACGCCGCATCCGATGCGACGAGTTGCTGGAACAATTCGACATTACCCGATTGCGAAAGTCCCTGGCACTGTCGCTCTCCGGCGGCGAACGGCGGCGGCTGGAGATCGCCCGATCGCTTGTCTCGAACCCGAAAATCATCCTGCTTGACGAGCCGTTTACCGGAATCGATCCGGTGACCATCGCCAGCATCCAGAAGATCATCCGTCGCCTGCGCGGCGAGGGAATCGCGATTCTGATTACCGACCACCAGGTCCGCGAAACGCTCCAGATTACCGACCGCAGTTACGTGATCCGAACCGGACAGGTGCTGTGCCACGGCTCTCCAAACGAGGTGCTCGCCAATCCGGAAGCCCGCAAACATTACTTCGGCGAAGATATGGACATAGGCCACCGGTCCACACCGGCTCCGCATCATCGTCCTTCGACACCGCATCCGCGAATCAACGTCAGTAACAATCCGCGCCCGTAGCTCAACGGATAGAGCAGCGGACTTCTAATCCGCAGGTTGCAGGTTCGAGTCCTGCCGGGCGTGCTTTCGCCGTTCTTCGCCACCGCTTGCTGACGCCTGGACTGATCGACCTCCACACCCATGAAATCCAACAGTCCGCCTACGAAGCCGGTCAGGCGTCAATCGAGTTTACGATCAAGGCTGACTGACGCGGCATGCGCATCCACATTCTACACGGGATATCGTCGCCAATATGAGGCCAATGCTGAACTACTTATTGCACTCCACGGTCCAAACACTGCCGAGGCCAATGCTATCACTTCATTTTTCATTGTGTTCAGCGCCAATGTGCTTGCCATTCCGCCGTTCTGCATACCCACTTCGAGAGCAACCGTTTTGCTATCTTGCTTGTTCAAGCCCAAACCGCGTGCGGCCGTATAACCAAGTAACTGCACTTTCTGAGAAATGAACTTTGCTACGTGGCCAACGCCATGAGGCTTTTGGCCAGGCCGATGATTTTTCGTGGGAGCAACCATATGTGGGTAATCGTCGATAATTCGTTTCGGAGAATCTGCTGGCGCAGGG
>DAOWNK010000059.1 GCA_030642635.1 Pirellulales bacterium | reverse complement strand
TTCCGATCAGGAACGACGCGAGCAGTTGGAAATAATTAATCGCAGTGCCAAAAGCCTGCTTGGCCTGATCAACGATATTCTCGATCTGTCCAAGATCGAGGCGGAGAAAATCTCGCTGGAGCTGTCGGATTGCTCCCCATGGCAGGTGGTCGACGACACGCTTGCATTGGTGCGCGGCCAAGCCGAACAGAAGGGGTTGAGCCTCGATGCCCACTACGGCTATCCGCTGCCGAAGACCATTCGAACCGACCCTGCCCGGCTGCGTCAAATACTGGTGAATCTGCTCGGCAACGCGGTGAAGTTCACCGAGCAAGGCAGCGTGCGAATCACGGTCCGCTGCACCCGGCCGAGCGACGGTACGCCGCGGATGGAGTTTGCTGTGTCCGATACCGGCATTGGGCTGACGGACGAGGAGAAATCGTGCTTGTTCGAGCCGTTCGCACAGGCCGATACATCGACAGCCAATCGTTTCGGCGGCACGGGACTTGGGCTTGCCATCTCGAAGCGGCTCGCCGAAATCCTGGGCGGGAAGATCGACGTACAAAGCCGACCCGGCCACGGGAGTACATTTACGCTGACCATCGACCCGGGATCGCTCGAAGACGTGACAATGCTGCAATTGCCGCCGGCTGAGGCCGAATGCGATGCCCACTCGGCGGAAACCAATCGGTGTCGAATGCTTCGTGGCCGTGTGCTGCTGGCCGAAGATGAGCAGAATATACAGGTGTTGATCAGCCTTATTCTGAAAAAGGCGGGGCTTGAAGTCGAGTTGGCCGAAAACGGTCGGGTCGCCTGCGAAAAGGCGCTCGGCTCCGTAGCAGAAAAAAAACCATACGATCTGATCGTTATGGACATCCAAATGCCGGAACTTGACGGCTACCAAGCCACGAAATACCTCCGAGAGCACGGCTGGACGGCGCCGATCATCGCGCTGACCGCACACGTGCTGACAAATGATCGTCGGAGGTGCCTACAGGCCGGCTGTGACGACTACATCGTCAAACCGATAGATCGCACCGAACTGCTGGCTGCCGTGGCAAGTTGCCTGGGCAGCCGCGAGGCGGACCTTGACGAATCACAGCCGCTCGGCAGCGGGATGCTCGACGCCGCCACCATGGCCGAACTGCTCAATGCGTTTATCAAGGAATTGTCACATCGGACGGAAAAGATCACCGACGCACTACAATCGAGAGATTTCGAGGCGTTGAAACATTTCTCCCACCAATTGAAGGGCGCCGCCGGAGTATATGGATTTCCACAGATCGCTCAGGCCGCCAATCGCATTTATCAATGTGCCGAGGTCGGCGACGATGCAGGGCAACTTCAATCGGCCGTCGAGGAACTAGTTAAGCTGTGCGAGCGGGCGTAATCTCTCAGTGCGAACAGGTTTTCTTCCGGCGTGTCGCGCGGGACTTCGCAGCCGGCGCCGACAATGTACCCAGCACCCGATTGCTGATGGCACTGGGTAATCGCCGCAGTGATCGACTCCGGCGTTCCATTGCGCAATACGGCCACCGGGTCGATGTTGCCTGCCAGGACCTGCCAGGGGCCCATCTCATCGCGGCACTGATTAAGCGGCACCATCCAGTCGATATCGACCATCTCACACCCAAGTGATCCTATGCCGGCCAGTATTCGGCCGATGTTCCCACAGATGTGCAGCCGCACGCGGGTTCCCATCGCGTGCAGTGCGTCGACCATCTTCTTCTCGTACGGCAGCACGAACTCTTCGTAGATTTGCGGTCCGAGAAGCGATGCAGCGGCGTCGCCCACGCCGATAATGTCTGCGCCCGCATCGACCTGAGCCTTGGCGAACCGAAGTTCCATCTCCAATATGAAATCGAACATGTCGCGTACGAACTGTGGATCGTCGAAAAAATCGGTCATCAGCGTATTGATGCCGCGCAGGTCGGCAGCCTCTGCACATGGGCCTTCGATCCAGCCCTCGATCAGTTTTTCGTCACCGATGCGTTGCTTAAACAGCACGACGGCATTGACCCGATCGTGCATCCGCCGGCCGCCGAGCGGATCGGGAATCTTCAGCTTTGCGAGCGTTGTCTTATCGGCCAACAGTGCCCGGGTTTCGTCGATTGCCGGCGGCTGGTTGTCGAAGTAGTGGATTGTCGCCCCACAATCCGCCGCCTCGCGGGCAGGGTCGGAGATACACGAGACATGGTCGATGTCGAACTTCTCGGCCGTATGGATTTGTGCCTCGACCAACACGCGATAATCGCTCGCATATTTTCCATACTCGACACCGAACTGGTCGCCGGCGAACATCATAGTGATTGGCATAAACGGCAGGCTGTCTGCCGGTTGGCCTTCCATCACGGCCAGTATGCGCTCTCGTCCGTTCATTTTGGTTCCTTTCCTAGCCTAAATGCTTTTGATAATCCTATCGTCAAAACCGGCGGCCACTTGCTGCCCGGGCCGGACTACCAGGAACCGCTCGTCGTCCCACGGCCCGTTTATAAGTGCCTGGATAAGCGACATATCGCCCAGCAGCTTTTCGTACTTCCAGCCGCGCTGGGCGGCCTCCTTGCGCGACTGACGCTCGAACCGGTCGTCCGGCTCGATGCCCATCTCGATGTACGTCAACCCCGTGTAGTTGCGTGTCATATCGCACAGTTTTTCGTTGAGGAATCGGGCGTTTTCTTCGCCGTACTTTTTTACAAGGTCCTCATATGCCTGGTTCATGCCTGCTGTCTGCTGGATCGAATCGTGTGCGAGCTGCTCCAATTCATCGCCGCGTTCGATCCAACCGCTGCTCTTGTAGTATACGCCCGGGTGGCCATGAAAATATTCGAGGTATCGTTCCTTGCTGCCCAACAGCAGCGATATGCAATCGTGTGCCCTGGCGACAACCAGCGGTATGGATCGAGCGGCCAGCCCAACGATGCCGTTGCTGCACAGTGCGTAGCCCAGCAACACGGCGTCGTACTGAGACTCGTCAACGTTTTCCAACGCCTCCTTAATCCTTGCGAACATACCGTCCCGACCGACGTCGTGCAGCCCCTTCGGCAGGAACTCCACATCTACCCGGTTTGTCGACCGGGCAACCGCCGCACAGAACTCGCGGTAGAGTATTTCGCAGGCGATTAGTTTCAGACGCACTAACTTTCCTCCAGTTCTGCGACGAACCGATATCCGGCGTCGCGGATGGTTAAAAAATGCCTTGGTTCGGCCGGGTTCGGCTCGAATGTCTTACGCAGCCGGCGTATGAACTGGTCCGGGGCGCGTGTGCTCAGGTTGCCGGGCAACCCCCAGACGTTTTCCATCAGTTCGCTGCGTGGGATTACCCGACCTTCGTGTTTTATGAAGTATTGCAGCAACGACATTTCGAGACTGGTCATCCGAACCTGCTCGCCGGCCACGATCACCTCGAACGTTTCGAAATTGATCTTTGCATCGGCGAACTCGAACGAGGTGATCTCGGCGGACGAATCGTCGCTGCGTTCCGTGCGACGGCTGTGGAGTGTCAGCAGGTTTTTGATCCGGCTTAGGAACTCGTCCAGGTCAAACGGCTTGGTCATGTGCTGGTTCGCCCCGACGTCGAACCCGCGTGCACGGTCCTCGGCCAGCGTCCGTGCGCTTAGTATGAGCACCGGCAGATCCTTGTCGGCCTCGCGCAGCGCCTCGCACACGGCATATCCGCTCATGCCCGGCAGCATCAGATCGAGTATGACCAAATCGACGCCGCCGGGGTTCTCTTCGATGACGTTCAATGCGGACGGCCCGTCGCCGACGGTGGTCACACGGTAGCCCTCGGCATCGAGGTTGTACCTTATACCGGTAGCCAGGTGTTCTTCGTCCTCGACCACCAGGATGTGTTGGTTGTTTTTCATGGTTAGGGGCTGGGCAATTGCACCTCGAACACGGTCCCAGTGCCTCCTTCTCGATCTCGCACTTTAATCCGTCCGCCGAGCCGCTTGACCAGTGTGCGGACGATGTATAGTCCCAGTCCGGTGCCGGGCCGCTCGCGCTGAAGTTCCATGCCGAGCCGGACGAACCGTCCGAATATTTTTCTGCGCATCGGGGGCGGGATACCACGGCCGTTGTCGCCGATTCGCGCAATGATGCGGCCGTCGCAGTTTGCTTGCAGCGTAATCTCAACTTCAGGGATAGTACCGGCGTATTTTACGGCGTTGTCGATCAGGTTGCGAAAAATTATCTCCAGGTCCACGCGACGCGCACGAATGACGCACGGCTCGGTGTCCAGTCGGATCGTATCGGCCGGCACGCGGTAGCTAAGGCAGACCGTGTATGCACATTCCTGCAGTAGATCGGCCATGTCAATGTTTACCACCTCGCCGTCTGCCCGGTCCGTCTCCAGTTGTCCGGCGCTGAGCATCTGGTTGATCAGCCGGTCGAGCCGCTCGAGGTCTTCGAGCATGAAGCGGTAGAAGTCGATCTGCTCCTGATGGCCGACCTGATGGCGGTTGAGCGTTTGCAGGTAGAGCTTCATCGAGGCGATTGGAGATTTCAACTCGTGGGTTACGCTGTCGATAAAGTTCGACTGTCGGCGGGTTAGGTTTATGGCCTTGATCGACAGCACCAGGTACAACACCACTCCGACGACCAGCAGAACGATGAACGTAGTGCCGACCGACAGTAGCGTCCAGTACAGTGCGGCGTTCGGCGCGTTTTCCAATGCACCGAACACGGCCAGCAGGACCCAGCCGACGGTAAGCACCACCAGCAGGACGATCATTACGATCGCCAGAGTGATCGGGAATCGGAGTGAGCGGCGTAGTGGCATTTTCCTCAAAATAACAAATCCGCACGCACAGTCAAGCAGTGGGGTTTGTGGCTGTTGTTGCCGGTGGCCGCGAAAGTTTTACCTACCTATTACACAACTAACACGTAGTCGTCGTGAGTTTGGCGGCGACATTACATATAATAAGCCGGTTGCTGGCCGCCGTACCGGCGACCGCTAAACAAATAGGAAACCACCGATTATGAAACGCGACCGTGTTGAAGTTCACTCTCTGCACCATACCTTGCACCAGGGCCACGGCACGGTCCATCCGGCCGGCTCGCAAGCCAAGGTGCTGCTTACAAGCGTATTCGGCCCATACGCACAGGACGACGAGTTCGGCAGCCGCAAGCTCAACCCGATGGAGTTGTATCACAACCAGGTAACCAGAACGCAAGGCCCGTTCTCGCTCAGGATGTTCCATCGAAGCTGGGGGCTGATGCTCATCCAGGCGAACATCGCGGCGCCGTGCACCGTACTCGACTTTCCCGTGCTGGACCGGTTCATCGAAGAGTTGAAAAACAACCGGTACGACATCATCGGCATTACCGGCATTACGCCGAACGTGCTTAAGGTAAAGCACATGTGCAAGCTGGTTCGTAAGCACCAGCCGTGGGCGACGATCGTGATCGGCGGACACGTGGCGAACATTCCCGACCTGCACCTGCAGGCCGACGCCGACCATGTCGTCCGCGGCGAGGGCGTGCGATGGTTCCGCGGCTTCCTGGGCGAGGATACCGACCGGCCACTACGACATCCGATTGTCAAGTCGGGTATCGGCACAAGGAACCTTGGTGTGGAGGTTTACGACAAGCCGGGCGACGTGGCGGCCACGCTCATCCCGTCGGTCGGATGCCCGCTGGGGTGCAACTTCTGCTCTACCTCGGCCATGTTCGGCGGCAAGGGAAAGTGCATACACTTTTACAAAACCGGCGACGAGTTGTTCGATATCATGTGCCAGATCGAACGCGAGATGAACATCCAGTCGTTCTTCGTGATGGACGAAAACTTCCTGCTGCACCGACGCCGTGCACTAAGGCTGTTGGAACTTATCGAACAGCACGACAAGGCCTGGCCAATCTACGTGTTCAGCTCAGCAAAAATCATCCGCTCGTACACCATCGACCAGCTCATCCGGCTGGGTGTATCGTGGGTCTGGATGGGAATCGAGGGCCGCAACAGCCAATACGCAAAGCTCGACGGCATTGATACGCTTGAGCTTGTCAAGGAGTTGCAATCGCACGGCATCCGGGTGCTCGGCTCGACGATTATCGGGCTGGAAGACCATACGCCGGAGAACATCGACGATGCGATCGAACACGCCGCACGGCACGATACCGACTTCCACCAGTTCATGCTCTACACGCCGATCCCCGGCACACCGCTCCATGCCGAGCTTACCGCCAAGGGGATTATGAAGGACGAAAGCGAGTTCGACCAGGCCGATATCCACGGCCAGCATGTCTTCAACTACCGGCACCAGCACATCAAGGACGGCCAGGAAGGCGAGTTTATGACCAGGGCGTTCGACCGCGACTTCCAACGAAACGGCCCGAGCACGATGCGGATCGTTCGGACCACGCTGGCCGGCTGGCGACGATACAAGAACCATCCCGACCCGCGAGTCCGGCGGCGATATGAATGGGAGGCCCGGGAACTGGGCACTACGTTTTCCGCCGCGGTCAAGGCGGCGCAGCTTTACTACCGGCACGACCCGGCCATGCACGCCAAGATGACCGCATTGTTGAAGGAGCTTTACCGGGAGTTCGGTTGGAAGTCGCGTTTCTTCGGCGAGGTGGGCGGCCGCTGGGTGCTTGGGCGAATCCGCCGTGAAGAAAAACGGCTCGCCGCAGGCTGGACTTACGAACCGCCCACATTCTACGAGCGAAACGCCGCTGTTACCGACCGGCCGGAGGTCGAGTTGTGTCGCTACGCCACGCCGCCGGAGCGGTCAGCGGTCAGCTATCAGCAGTCAGTTGTCAGTTGTCAACCGGAAGCCGTTGCGGTACACTGACGCAACACGTCATTTGCAATGAATCGTTTAGCCGCCGCGTCCACGCGGCGTGCTTTCCCGGCGTGGACGCCGGGGCTAAACGAATTACTGCTGACTGCTAAAAGCTGATAGCTGACTGCTGACAGCTACAAAAAAATGCTCCTGGAACGCGAAGAATACGTCGAGCAGGTATATTTCTTCAGTACGCTGCGCGAGCGGATGCAGCAGGACATGTCTACACAGGATTTGCTCGTGGCGATTCAGCAGGAGTTGCTCGCCACGACCAATCTGCCGCACGCGATCGACTTCATGTCCGACGAGTTGCGGATGACCGGCGGGCTGGCCACGGCCATGGCTCGGATGTCGCACTACTTCACGCCGTTCCAGACATACGTCGTCGCCGAGGCGGAGAAGGCCGAGGGACAATTCGATTTCCGCATCGCGCTGGAGATACTACAGCGCGAGGCCGAGTATCGGCTCAAAGGCCCATCGCCGCAGGGTATCTTCCTCTACCAGTTCGAGACGTTGTGCCGCAACCGGCTCGGATACGACCACGGGCTGGAAGCAATCGCCGGCGACTGGATCTATAACGACGACTGGCGCGAGTGGATACTGACCGTCCGGCATCAGGTCGGGTTGATCGACTTTGCCGATATGATCTACGTCCGCAGCGAGTTGTACCGGAAATCGCGCGGTCGGGCGGAAAAACCGATACTGTTCGGCGAGAAAGAGGGCAAAATCGCCCTGGCAAACCGGCGAAAGGACCCGCTGTACCTGTTCGCGGCGCTGGAACGACACCTCGGATACCCAAGCGTACCCAGACCAAAACCGGAGGACACGCAACGATACATTCTCCCCATGCTCCAACGCAAGGTCGAGCGGATGGAGACACGGCTGAAGCTCTTGGAGGAGGAACTCCGCGGTGGGATTAACCTGACGCGGTTTTACAAGAAAACATAGCCGCTTGCGGCTTCGCAGGGTAAGTGTACTGCGAAGCCGCAAGCGGCTTTATGGATCACGCGCCAGGCACTTGCCGTAAGGTGGGCAGGTGTGCCGGCGGCCGTAGGCCGGTGGGCTTCTTCGGTCGATGACTCGTGCCGGCCAGAAAATTGTCGATCGTCGCGTTATCTTTCAAATACTGAAAATACTTCGCCATAGCCAACCGTTGTTTTTTCTCGTAGATGTCCTCGTAGATCAACTTGCGGACCTCCTCGAAGTTAAGCTCGGTCGGGGTGGTGTAGCCTTCGCAGAAGAGTATGACGTAGAACTCGCCCACCTGGATCACACCGGATATTTCGCCAGGCTTCAGCGCAAACGCTTCCTTTTCCAGCAGCGGCTGCCCGCCGTGCTTTTTTATCGGCGGCACCTCGCCGTGCAGCGCACGGCTGCTCGGCTCGGACGAATACTGCTCGGCTAACTCGCCGAAATACTCGGCGGTCGGGTTCTCTCTGGCCTTTTCCCAAACCTCGTTCGCACGGCGGAGGTTCTTCATCACGATCGCCCGGCATCTGACCCTGGGGCCGTAGTTCGCCTCGTAGCCCTTACGTAAATCATCCTTGTCAACCTGCACCTTATCGCCGACGAGTTTTTCCAGCGCGACCGACGGCCAGACCGAGTCGCGACGATACACCTCCTCCGAAACGCCTTGTTGCTTGGTGGCCAGCTTCAGCCACGCCTGAACGTCGGGCGATCCGTCCGCCTTCGGCTTGACCGAGATGGACGCCGCGCGGACGATCTCCCGATCGATCTCCTCGCGGGTTACCTGAATGTTTTGTTTCTCGCAGGCCAACTCGATCAGCTTACGGTTTATGGTCCCTTTGAGCACTTCCCGGCCGTGCCGCTCGATGCACTGCTCGGCCAGTTGCGCCAATGTAATGCGGTGTCCGTTGACCAGCGCGGCGGCGCCGGGCATTGCACGGGCGGCTTCGGGGTCGTTAAGCACGTTTCGCACCTTGGCGTCCTCTTGCAGCTTAGTGAAGATTTTGTCGGCGACCTTTCGCAACTTCACCTCGCGGATCATTTCTTTCAGCTCAGGCTCGACCTGCTCGAAATTGACTGATTTTGCGCCGGGCAAAAGCCCCTCGCGCTTGAGGATGACGTACTGTCCACCGGCCACGATGACCTCGGATATCTCGCCGTCGGACATCCCGAATGCCGCCTGTTCGATCTGCTTGTAACTGCCGTGCTTGCGGATCGGCTGGATAAGACCCTTTGCGGCTGCGCTGGGCGTGTCTACCGAATTCTTCTTGGCCAGATTGCCGAACTGTTCCGGGTCGGCAACCGCGTCGGCGCGCAACCGCTTGGCCGTCTCGATGTCATTGCAGGCAATCAGCCTGGCACGGACCGCAGGGCCGTACTTCGTCTCCTACGCCCGATGCAGTTCCTCGTGGGTAACCTCCAGCCGTCGGCCGGCCAGCCGACGCAGCGCCAAGGTGGGCCAAACAATATCGGCGGCGTATTGGGCCGGGTTGATACCCCGCTCCTGACGCAGCATTTTCAGCCACTGCTCCCTCGGCAGCCCGAACCGCCGGGCCATCCGCTCGATCTCGGCGTTGACTTCAACGCGGCTTATCGTAATGCCGCGACGTTTGCACTCCTGGGAGATCAGGTGCTTGTTGACCACGTACTCCAGCCCCTTTTCGCCGTAGTGGCGTAGACACTCGCGGCCAAGCTCATCGCGGGTGATTTGGCGTCCGTTTACCGTGGCGACGATATGCAGCTTTTGCGATTTTTTCGACGCGGCGGCGCCGCCGGAGCGGGTTTTGGCAGTCGCGGAACGTGTTGCCTTGATGGCGGCGGTTTGACGCGGCGGATCGGCACTGGCCAACTCTGCCCCCCAATAGTACCGGATCGCCACACAGGCGGCTATCACAGTTAGTCCGCCGAGAATTGCCGCAAGCCGTTTTCGAGTTCGGGTCATTTCGGTTCCTCCTTAAACCAAACATAAAATGCGGGGGAGGCAGTATAGAAAAGTACGCAAAACGGGGCAAGAGCAATCGCGGCGGGAATTTATTTATGTCGTGTAGCGGCGGGGCAAGCACCAATACCATTGAATTTAGTGGTAATATCAATGAAAACACAGTGGCACCGGCGTCCCGCCGGTGGTACATAAGTATGGGCGTTACCATGAGTTACGTCACACCGGCGGGACGCCGGTGCCACTACACCACAAAAAAAACGGCGGCCCAACCACAATGGGTTGGACCGCCGATCATTAGCTAGACCAGACCTTCCGTTGTCCGGTGGATCAGTTACCGCAGGCCGGCTCGCAACATGCCGGCTCGCAACAACACGGCACCGGGCAACATACCTTCACCGGCACCTGCTTGCACACCACGCGCGGCACACAGCGGGTGACCGTGTGGGCGACCTTCCTCGGCACCAGCTTCGTGCAGGTTATCGTCTTCGTGTAGTGGACCGGCTTGCACACCGTGTAAGGAACCGTCTTCGTGCAAGTCTGCTGCACCATCTTGCAGACCTTGTAGGGAATCTGCTTGGTGTGGCATTCACGCACGATCTTGCAAACCTTGTAGGTGCAGGTCTTTACGCGCTGTTCCGGCACCATCTTGCAGACCTTGTAGGTGCAGGTCCGAACGCGCTGCTCGGGCACCATCTTGCAGACCTTGTAGGTGCAGGTCCGAACTCGCTGCTCGGATACCATCTTGCAAACCTTGTACGTGCAGGTCTTTACGCGTTGTTCTGGCACCATCTTGCAGACGGTATATGGGATCTTCTTTACACAGGTCTCACGCACGTACTTCACGCACTGAACCTGCTTTTCGATGACCTCCGGAACCCAGACACGGCACTGTGTGACCGGGGCGCAGCAGGCCGGCTTGCAGCAAGCAGGTTCGCAGCAGGCAGGCTCGCACGCCGCCGGAGCACAACACTCTACCTGGCGAGTCTCCCAGTGGCCGGAACACACCTTGACCGTCTTGGTGTAGTGCACCGGCTTGCACACGGTATAGCAGCACTCGCGACAGCGGGTCTCGTAAACCGGCTTGCACACCGTGTAGCAGATGTCCTTGGTCCGGGTTTCCCAGACCGGCTTGCACACGGTATAGCAGATATTCTTGGTTCGGGTCTCGTAGACCGGCTTGCACACCGTGTAGCAGATGTTCTTGTTTCGGGTTTCCCAAACCGGCTTGCACACCGTGTAACAGATGTTCTTCGTCCGGGTTTCATAGACCGGCTTGCAGACCGTGTAATTGCAGGTCCGCATCCGGGTTTCCCAGACGGGCTTGCACACCGTGTAACAGCACTCGCGGTATCTGGTCTCCGGGACGTACTTCACGCACTGGACGGTCTTTGGAACGCATACCCGCTCGTAGCACGTCTTGTAGCAGGTGTGTTGCTGCTTTTCATAGACGATCTGTTTGCAGGTCTTCATGACCGTGTGACACTGCATTTCGCAGCAAGCCGGCTTACAGCAACGACACCGTGCCACGCCACAATAGCAGGCGCTGGCCGTGCTGGCAGCCACACTGAGCAGTATCGCTGCAACAAGCGATACACCTATCAACAACTTTTTCATCACATGTCTCCTTTTTAGATACCACGGGTAACGAATGGAACTGGTCTATTAAGGCTGACCGGCAGGCCGCATACAATCTATTCGGTCTGCGCAGTTCACGCACCTTGGCCACCCCGCCGAAAGCACGCTGCCCGCTGATTTTTCTGCAGCCATGCAAACGACCCAAACTGGCTATACAACCGCTTGGCATCACAAAACATCGTCACGATAAAGTGTCTACGTGAAATAGAACATAGAGGCAAAATATGCGATTCGCAAGATTTAAGGGTCAACGTCCCGCACAACCGGTTTCAATGGTCATATTGCCAAAATCCGTGTAATACTTTGCAGTCCGTTTAGCCGCCGTTTCTCACCCCCAATGGGCGGCATGAACCTACACGTTCGACTGTAACTACTCCGCACTAACCGACTAATACGTTGTCTGAGCGAAAATCCTCGCCAAACGGAAAACTTTTCCTTGCCCAACATCCGTTGCAACCTAAGTAAAAGTAGCGGGCAGAGCCAATAATATCGGTTCAGCGGGCGGACTTGCAAAGTCAAGCTCAATAACCACAAACACGTTTCAAAACAAAGGAACAAGTTGTCATGAGAAACAAAAACGCCTTTACTCTGATCGAGGTGTTGATCGTCGTGATCATCATGGCGGTGCTGGCCGCTACCATCATTCCGCAGTTTTCCGAGTCCACCAGGAACGCCAAGGAAAGCTCGCTGAAGTTCAATCTGCACACCATTCGCTCTCAGATTGAGATGTACAAGGCACACCACGCGAGCAAAGTGCCCACGTCTGCCACCACTTTTGCCGCGCAAATGACGGGAAAAACCAAGATCGACGGTACACTTGATCCTAACGGCGACTACGGACCGTACATCCAAGGCGATATCCCGGAGAACCCCTTCAACAGTCACAACGCCATTGTCGCGGTGGCCACCGATGGCACCGAGCCGACCGCCGTGGTTACCGGTAACTACGGCTGGCAGTACGACAAGTCGACCGGCGATTTCTATCCTAACAACACAGAGTGGTATCAGTAAGAACATCTTCTTCTGCGAATATACCGTCTAAAAGGCCGCTCTCGCCACTTGGCGTAAGCGGCCTTTTTTATTACACTGTCGTGTCGCATCTCCACCCACTACCCGGTGGTGTAATTGGCAACACAAGGGATTTTGGTTCCCTCGTTCCAGGTTCAAGTCCTGGCCGGGTAGCTTTTAGCTGTCAGCTATCAGGTGTCAGCTATCAGGTGTCAGCTATCAGGTGTCAGCTATCAGGTGTCAGCTATCAGGTGTCAGCTATCAGGTGTCAGCTATCAGGTGTCAGTGGCACCGGCGTCCCGCCGGTGTGGTACAGGTATAGCGGCGCGAATTCGCCCGCCTACCACCACACCGGCGACGACAGTCACCAGTCGGCCGATCAACTCCACTGAGCCGGGCAACTCGACCGGTGCGTAGCGCGCCGAGGTGCCGGAGAGCATTTCCGGACACTTGTCGAGTTGCGACTCTACAAGCACTTGCAACCGTCGGCCCAGCAGACTCTCGAAGTACTGTTTTCGCAGCTTGTCGGCCAGTTCCGATAGTTCTGCGGCACGACGCCGCTTTACTTCCTCGGGCACCTGCCCTGGCATGTCGGCGGCAGGCGTGCCGCCCCGGCGGCTGAAGCGGAACACGTGCACCTTCGAGAAACCCACTTCCTCGACCACGCGGCAGGTGGCCGCAAAATCGGCGTCCGTCTCGCCCGGAAAACCAACCATTACGTCGGTCGTCAACGCAGGTCGGTCCAGCCGGCGGCAGACCTTCTTGCAGCGTTCGACGAATTGACCGGCCGGCACTCGGCGATTCATCCGCCGCAGCACCGCGTCGGAACCGCTCTGCATCGAGATGTGCAGGTGCGGGCACACCCGATCGCCAAACTCCGCCATCACGTCGATCAACTCGTCGGTGACCTCTGCCGCATCGATGCTGGAGATACGCACGCGAAATTCTCCGTCCAGCAGCACAATTCGCCGCACGAGCCGGGCAAGATTTCCCGTAAATGTTCGTCCAACTTGTTCGTAGTGACCCGATTCATCGGGTCCACGCGGCTGAGTGCCCGGGAAGACCGCATGAATGCGGTCACTACAAACTCCATAGTGGCCCAGGTGGATGCCGGTCAGTACGATCTCGCGATATCCATTGTCGGTCAGCCGGCCGATCTCATCGAGCACCTCGTCCGGCGGACGGCTGACCGGCACCGGCCGGGTGCTTGGTATGATGCAATAGCTGCACGCCATGCGGCACCCGTCCTGCACCTTCACGTACGCACGGCGCCGGCTGCCGAACGAGTCGATGCCGTCGGGCACATCGAGCAGGCCGCGCCGTGCGAGCAGGTCGGGAAGTCGCCGCTTGTCGGTGACCACCTCGACCACCCCGGGCATTTCGGCCGCCTCGTCGGCCGACCGGGCGGCGTAACAGCCCATCACGATGATCTCGGCGTTCGGATGCACCCGGGCAAGGCGCCGGATCGCCTTGCGGCTTTTCGACTCGGCGGTGGCGGTGACCGTACACGAATTGACGATGCACAGATCGACCGGTTCTCCGTCTACCGGCTCACGATACCCCAGCCGGGCAAGCCCCTGGCGGACGTACTCGGTCTCATATTGGTTTACCTTGCAGCCGAGAGAGTTTGTGAATAAATTGATTTCTCGGGAAAATGCCGTTTTCTTTAAGCACGAAAATGTATGATTTCGTCTCCGTAGGATAGCGCCGATGTCAAATCGAAGGTTTTTGAAACCCGAATTCGATGTGGTTTTGATTTATT
>DAOWNK010000334.1 GCA_030642635.1 Pirellulales bacterium | reverse complement strand
GTAATACGCTGGCCGTCGGAGAGTTCGTTCATCGTGACAAGAAGGGCAGTATGATGAGCAATGTCAGACCGTGGATCATGGGAGCCAACAACGCATATGGCACTTACACGTTCAAAGTCGTGCAATATCAAATAAACGCCAAGGTAGATCGCGTAGACGGCGTTCTCTTCAATCACCTGCTGATGAGCAGCGACCATCCGGGCGGAGCCAACTTCCTGCTAGGCGACGGCAGCGTGCGATTTCTGACCGAGTCGATCGATTTGGATACGTATCAGGCGTTGTCCACTTGCGACGGAAGAGAGCCTTATGTACAGATACCGTAATATATCACTTTTGTTGCTCGTCGTGCTGTGCGCGGCGGTCGGCTGCGGCAGCGGTCGGCTGCCCACCGCACCGGTCGAAGGTAAGGTGCTATACCAAGGCAAACCGCTTCAGTTCGGCAACGTGATGCTTCAGCCGGATTCAGGACCGATGGCGCGTGGAACCATACAATCTGACGGTTCATTCCGGCTATCTACATACGGCTCCGGCGACGGGGCGGTAATCGGCACACACCGTGTCCGTGTTGCTTGTTTTGAGAACCAAAGTCCTAATGCCCCGCCAGCCAATCCCACCAGGGAACTGAGCGTTGGAAAATCGTTGATCCCACGAAAATATCTATACCTCGACACCAGCGGCCTGCGCGTGGAAGTAGAGTCTAAAAACGAGCCGTTCGTATTCGAGCTGGCCGATTGAATCCCTCTACCCCAAGGGCTGCGTGAGAAACAAAAGTAACATGAAAATGCGTATATCTCGTCTACTCCTTATTGCATTCTTAATCAGTCTCTGCGTAGTTAGCACCGGTTTTTCCGCCGAAGCCGAAAAGGTTTACGACGTTGTCGTCTACGGCGGCACTTCCGGCGGTGTGGCGGCCGCAGTGCAAACCGCGAGAATGGGCAAGACCGTGGTGCTCATCGAGCCGGGACGACACCTCGGTGGGCTTAGTTCCGGCGGCCTGGGCGCTACCGACATCGGCAATAAAAAAGCCGTCGGCGGCATTTCTCGGCAGTTCTACCAGCGCATCCGCCGCCACTACGCCCGGCAGACCGCATGGAAACACGGGACGCTCGAACAATACAGACCAACAAGAGAAGGCCGTCGACACGTCGCTAAGGATACGATGTGGTCCTTCGAACCGCACGTGGCCGAAAGAGTGTTCAACGACATGATTAAGGAAGCGAAGGTGCCGGTGGTCTTTGGCGAGCGTCTCGACCTGAAAAACGGCGTAAAAAAACAGGGTGCCCGTATCGTGACAATCGTCATGGAATCGGGACGCATCTTCCACGGCCGCGTGTTTATCGACGCCACATACGAAGGCGACCTGATGGCCGCCGCCGGCGTGTCGTACACCGTCGGCCGCGAATCCAACGCGAAGTATGGTGAGATGCTTAACGGAGTGCGAAATCCCCTGGCGGCACACCCTAGCAGTCAGTTTATCAAACCGGTCGATCCGTATGTCCGGCGCGGCGATCCTGCAAGCGGCTTGTTGCCTGGAGTACACGGCGGACCTCACGGCGAAGATGGCCAAGGCGACCGACGCGTGCAGGCCTATTGTTTTCGCATGTGTACCACCGACGTGCCGGAGAACCGGCGTCCGTGGCCCAAGCCGAAAGGCTACGATCCGCTGCGGGATGAACTGCTGTTGCGAAATTTTGATGCCGGCGACCACCGCGCCCCGTGGAATCCGGTGTGGATGCCCAATCGGAAAACCGATACCAACAACGACTTCGCCATCCCTACAGACAACATCGGCATGAACTACGACTACCCCGATGGTGATTATGCCACGCGCCGGCGGATCATCGAGGAGCACGAAATCTACCAGAAGGGCCTGATGTGGACACTGGTCAACCACCAGCGGGTGCCGGAGTCGGTGCGACAACGTTTCCAAGTTTTGGGACTGGCCAAGAACGAGTTCGTAGACAACGATAACTGGCCGCACCAGCTCTATGTTCGGGAGGCCCGGCGAATGGTAAGCAACTATGTAATAACTGAGCACAACTGCACCGGGAAACGTACCGTGTCGGACTCCGTCGGCTTGGGCGCTTACGGGATGGACTCGCATAACACCCAGCGATATGTGGACGAACAAGGCCGTGTGTGCAACGAGGGTGACGTGCGTGTCGGCGGATTCTCGCCGTACCCGATCAGCTACCGCTCGATTGTGCCGAAAGCCGCAGAGTGCACAAACCTGTTGGTGTCGGTATGCGTTTCGGCATCGCACATTGCGTACGGATCGATCCGCATGGAACCGGTCTTCATGGTATTGGGCCAATCGGCAGCCACTGCTGCGTGCCTGTCGATCGACTCCGACGTACCGATCCAGAAAGTGGACGTCGAAAAGCTACAGGCACGACTGTCGGCCGACAAGCAGGTTCTCTTCCGGCAGAAATAAACGCAATCCTGTTCGGCACTGGATTTGCGAGGGTGCCTGAAAGATAGCAGCCGGCGGGTGTGGCCAATTCCCGATCTTGAAATCCCCCGGCCGATCTGATACATTTGTCCACATGGTGCAGTGGTATGCATATCGCTCCTTGAAAATTCGTTTCGTCTTAGTTTAGCCGCCTAGCTTGCTAGGCGCGGAATTAACAATGAAGACAGGATTAACAAGATTGACAAGATTCAGAAGAAGAAATCCTGTACATCATGTAAATCATGTCGAACCTT
>DAOWNK010000202.1 GCA_030642635.1 Pirellulales bacterium | reverse complement strand
TACGCCCACTTAGGTCTCGGCCGAGAGTTGAAACTGGACTCTGGGCTGGTCGAGATCACATACTACAACGGGGCGAAGCTCGTCCTGGAAGGGCCGGTCGAGTTTACCGTCGAGCAAAAAAACACCTGCCGACTGGAGGTGGGAAAGCTCGCCGCAAAGGTGCCGAAACCGGCTATTGGGTTTACCATCGACACGCCTACCGCAAAGATCGTCGACCTGGGCACCGAGTTAGTGGTCGAAATAAACGAGCGCGGGGTGAGCGAGGTTGACGTATTCAAAGGAAAAGTTACGTTCCAAGGCGTTTCCGGGGGTCGGTTGGTCGGCAAGAAGGTTCGCCTTAGCGCGGGCCAGTCCGCGCGGTGCGATCCTACCGGAACCAATATCCAACTTGGCACGGGCGGCGCCAAAGCTTTTGTCGGAAGTATGCCCCCGCAAACGACGGTTGCTTACTGGCGGTTCGAGCGTGGCGCCGCCGATACGGTCATGCCCGGAACGAATGGCAAGACAATGTGCCGCCCCGCCGTGGTGGATTGTTCCGGCAACGGGAACACCCTTTATGCGTTTAACGAAGCCGACGCGGGGCATATCTGGCGATCGAGCGTTCCTGCCGCGTCGGTTCCGAACTCCGGCGAAGCCAACACGCTAAGCGCGGAGAATAACGGCGATCTGCCGGGATTGTTTACCTGGTCTTCCCGGAATTCATCTTCGGGTACGGATATTCAGACCATCACGCCTAAACAGTGGACGATCGAGGCGTCGTTTATGCCCGAGAGCCTATCCGGGTACCAAGGCATCGTCGGCCGCGACGGTCGGGATGTGACAACCGAGAAAGGCACTTTGGCGCCGCTTTACTTCCAGACGATCGACGGGAGTCTGGCGGTCAAGTTCGCCGACATCAATGGAAACTGGCATCAAGCTCAGACCGCCGCCGATACGCTTGTCGCCGGCCAATGGCACCACGCGGCCGCCGTCAGCGACGGCTCGACCTTGAGGCTGTACCTCAACGACGGCAGCGGCTACCGGCTGGTGGCATCGACCGCACTGGGCGCCGGCAACACCGAGATGGCCAAGGAGAACGACAAACGCTGCTGGTCGGTCGGCCGTGGATTCTACAACGGCAAGGATGCCGACCGGTTTGACGGATATATTGACGAAGTCCGCATCAGCAGCATTGCGCTGAAGCCAACGCAATTCCTGTTCGCCCCGCCGTCGACCGCCACGGCAAGCAGCTCAGAAAAGGAAGGAGGGCCAAACAATATGGATTGATGAGACACTGTTTTTCGGTCACGAGTTAGTTTTTTAGATTTTACTTTACCACTTTTTTTCAAAGGAGGCTTCAAAATGAAGCGATCTATCACAACAAGAAGAGTAGTTTTGACCATGGTCATCACCGGTGTCGTCGTAATGGGCCTGGCCTGGTCGGCCTATGCCGAGACGATTTCCTATTGGCGGTTCGAGGACGGAAGCACTACGGACAACGTTCGCGACACCGACGCTCGCACGACCCTCACCGGCCCGGGCATCAATGGGGTAACGGCCTCGGATTCCTCCGGCAACGGCAATATCCTCTACGCCTGGGAGGATACCGGCTCTACGGCGCACATGTACCGGTCCGACGTCCCAGAGTCGACCGTCCCGCAGACCGGCGCAACGAATGCGCGCAGTGTCCAGGACAATGGGGCATCGCCGGGTATGTTCACCTGGTCGGCCGCGGCCACCCCGTCGGGAACCAACCTCGATTCGATCAACCCGGCGCAGTGGACAATCGAGGTGTCGGTCAAACCAACCGAGGTCACTGGTTATCACGGGATTATCACTCGTGAGGGCAGAAACGTGGCGACCGAAAATGCCGCCTTGGCGTCCCTTTACCTTCAGATTGCGGCGATTGGCGACACTCGTCACTACGCGATCAAGTTCGCCGATGACGCGGGTAATTGGTGGCAGGCAATTGACTCAGCCACCGTGACCGCCAACCAGTGGTGCCACCTCGCGGCCGTCAGCGACGGCAGCACGTTGAAACTGTATAAGGACTTGCTCGACGGCAATGGGTATCAACTGGCTGCTTCGACCGACATCAGCAGCAGTGCCGATTCAGACCTGGTTGACCCGGGCCTTGACGGGAACGGCGACCAGTGGGGCTGGGCCGTCAGCCGAGGTCGATATGGCTGGAGCAACGATCCCACGCAAGACCACGGCGACCGCTTTCTGGGCTATATCGACGAGGTGCGCATCAGCGACGCCGCGTTGGGTACGTCGGAGTTTCTGTTCGTGCCCGAGCCATCCACTTTTGTGATGGCCATACTGTTCGCCGTGTGTGGATTGGCGCTGGGATGGTGCAGTCGGCGTAAGCGGTAGAAATAAACAAGGGCAGCAGAAAGGAAATATCATGCCGGCGCCGTGCTGTCTGGTTCCCACGCAGGACGTGGGAACCAGGAGCCGGTGCGGTGGTATATCTATTTCTACTCCTTGTTTGTGGCTTCAGAAGTGATGTGTGCACTTTTTGCCCATTTATAGGGAACATTGTTTCAAGCCCAGGGGTTGCAACCCCTGGGCTTTGGGGCCGTGTTTTGTCAGTGCCGCTTCTATAAGGATAATTTTAACGTGGAGTAACACCGTGAGAACGCGAGATTTTTCATTCCTCGTGGCGACAACGGCGAGCATCGTTGTTGCGTGTATGCTGACGGTATCGTGCACTGCAACGGTGCAAGCAGCCGATCAGCTGCGCGGACGGGACGTAACGTCCGAACAAACCTTGCACCCGCCGGCCGTGCCGTTGGTCACTCACGATCCGTACTTCAGCGTTTGGTCATTCTCGGATCGGCTGGCTGAGGACTGGCCGCGCCACTGGACCGGCAGCACCCAAGCTCTTTGTTCGATGGTTCGCGTCGACGGCCGTCCTTTTCGGCTGATGAGCCTCGGACCGAAACAGGCGCCCGCGGCCGAACAGCTTTCGTTGCGCGTGCTGCCGACACGGACCGTTTACGAGTTTGAGGCGGGCGGGGTACGAATCGTTCTGACGTTTACGACCCCGCTTCTGCCGCACAACCTCGACCTGCTCGCGCGGCCCGTGACGTACCTGACCTGGACCGCCCGGTCGATCGACGGCGGCGAGCACGAAGTGACCGTCTACTACGACAACTCGGCCGAGTTGGTCGTCAACGCGGCACGGCAAAAAGTCACCTGGTCGCGGCCCGAAGTTGAAGGGCTGGCAATAATGCGGATCGGGTCCCAAGAGCAACCGGTGCTGGCCAAAGAAGGGGACAATCTGCGGATCGATTGGGGCTGGCTGTACGTGGCGGCCCCGAAGATCAACGGGCTGCAAACGGCCATCGTGCGCGACGCCGAGGCCCGGCAGGGCTTCGTCGAGTCGGGCCGGTTGCCCGTACGCGACGATGGTCGAAAGCCTCGCCCGGCCAACGACGACTGGCCGGTTTGTGCGTGCACGTTCGAGCTGGGCCGAGTCGGCGAGAAAGCGGTATCGACGTGGCTGATGCTTGCGTATGACGATATCTACTCGATTCAATACTTTGGCAAGAACTTGTGTCCGTGGTGGCGTCGAGGCGGACTCGAGGCAGAAGGCCTGTTGCGGATCGCCGCCGACCAGTACGCCGATCTCAGCAAGCGTTCGGCTGAATTCGACGCCGAGTTGATGGCGGACCTGCGGCGGGTCGGCGGGCCGAAATACGCCGATCTTTGCGCGTTGGCGTATCGCCAGGCCGTCGCGGCCCACAAGCTGGCCGCTGGGCCGGCCGGCCGGCCGATGCTGTTCTCGAAGGAATGTTTTTCCAACGGCTGCATCGCCACGGTGGACGTGGCGTATCCCACCTCGCCCATATTCATGCTGCTGTCGAACGATTTGTTGAAAGCATCGGTCGAACCGGTGTTCCGCTATGCCGACTCCCCGCAATGGAAGTTCGACTTCGCCCCACACGACTTGGGCAGGTATCCAAAGGCGAACGGTCAGCGATACGGCGGCGGCGGTGATGAGTTTCAGATGCCGGTTGAGGAGTGCGGCAACATGCTGATCATGACCGCCGTGATTTCGCAGATCGACGGGAACACCTGCTACGCCAAGCGTCATTGGCCCCTTCTTGCCGGATGGGCCGCCTATCTGAAAACCAAGGGATTGGATCCGGAGAACCAGCTTTGCACCGACGACTTCTCCGGACATTTGGCCCACAACACCAACCTGTCGCTGAAGGCGATCCTTGCGCTGGGCGCGTACGCCAAGATGTGTGCTATGGCCGGACGCCAGTCCGAGGCCGAAACGTACCGCCGCACCGCCGAAGACTTCGCCGAGGAATGGATCAAGATGGCCGACGACGGGGACCACTACCGATTGGCTTTCGACAAGCCCGGCACGTGGAGCCAGAAGTACAACCTTGTCTGGGACAAGCTGCTTGGGTTGGGCCTGTTCCCGCCGGAGGTGGCCTGCAAGGAAATCGCGTTCTACAAGACCAGGCTGAACCGGTTCGGCCTGCCGCTGGACAACCGCTCGCAATATACGAAGACCGACTGGGAGGTGTGGACGGCCACGCTGGCCGAATCCCGCCGCGACTTTGACGCTCTGATGGAGCCGGTATATGCCTTCGTCAGCCACACGCCGCAACGGGTGCCGCTGAGCGATTGGTACTGGACTCAAAACGCCGAGCGTATACGTTTTCAGGCCCGCCCGGTCATCGGCGGCGTGTTTATCAAGATGCTTGCCGACCCCGATATGTGGACCAAATGGTCAGGCCGGCGTTGAACGTCGAAGAAAAGAAGTTGCCATGTTCCAACCAAACAAGACCCTACACGGTTTCACCTTGATCGAGCTTTTGGTTGTGATCGCCATCATCGGCATTCTGATTGTGTTGTTGCTGCCGGCCGTGCAATCGGCACGCGAGGCGGCACGACGGATGCAGTGTAGCAACAACCTGAAGCAAATCTCCATGGCCGTGTTGCATCACGAGCAGGCGATCGGCTATTACCCCAGTGGCGGCTGGGGATACGGCTGGGTGGGCGATCCTGACCTGGGGTTCGGCATCGATCAGCCCGGCGGCTTCTTCTACAACATACTCCCATTTATGGAACAGAAGAGCCTGTACGAGATGGGGTCAGGAATGGGCCAGGGGACGCCCACCAACGAAAAAGGGGCCGAGGCGCTAAGGATGATCCAAACGCCTCTGCCGATGCTGACCTGCCCCAGCCGCCGCCGTGCGGTGACATTGCCGGTCCGCTCAGATCGCAACTGGATGATCAACGCCAAGAAACCCGACGATCTGAGCATTGGCTGGTTCCGCTCAGATTACGCAGTCAATGCCGGCTCGGAGCAGCCCTGCTGGTGGGGCCACGGGCCGTGGAGTTGGCCGACGCTGCCGCTAAAAAGACCGTTCTACTGCGATCTCGAACCACCTAAAAATTTCCCTAATGATTACAACGGCCTGTCGTACCAACAGAGCCGCGTTACACAAGTCAGCGTCCAAGACGGCACCAGCAACACCTATCTGGTCGGCGAAAAGTACCTCAACCCGGACAACTACTCCAACGGTCTCGACCACTCCGACGACGAGTCGGCCCTGGGCGCCGACGACCTCGATTTGAACGCCTGGACGAACAAACCACCACAACGAGACCGTGCCGGAAACACGTGCTTTGACATCTTCGGCAGCATTCACCCCAGTGGTTTCCATGTCGTCTTCTGTGACGGCTCGGTGCATTTGATCAACTACGAGATCGACGCCGAGATACACCGCCGGCTGGGTAACCGCCACGATGACGAGGTGATCGATGCCGGTCAGTTTTAACACGAAAAAGGACGCAGCTCTTTTCCATCTTTGATTGACCGCGTGCTTGGAAAACGGCAGCCGGCGAGTGTGGCCAATTCCCGATCTTGAAATTCCCCGGCCGATCTGATACATTTGTCCACATGGTGCAGTGGTATGCGCATCGCTCCTTGAAAATTCGTTTCGTCTTAGTTTAGCCGCCTAGCTTGCTAGGCGCGGAATTAACAATGAAGACAGGATTAACAAGATTGACAAGATTCAGAAGAAGAAATCCTGTACATCATGTAAATCATGTCGAACCTT
>DAOWNK010000058.1 GCA_030642635.1 Pirellulales bacterium | reverse complement strand
GTGGTAGGCGGTAGGTGGTAGGTGGTAGATGGTAGGTGGTAGATGGTAGGTGGTAGATGGTAGGTGGTAGGTGGTAGGTGGTAGGTGGTAGGTGGTAGGTGGTAGTGGCACCGGCGTCTCGCCGGTGGCATATCGAGTTATGTCACACCGGCGTGGCGCCGGTGCCACTGTATTGACAACCAAAACCATTATGTCATAATAAACGGCTTCCCGAAATCGAAAACATTTTTCACCCGATCCGAAATAAACGATAAACGATGCCGACGATCAATCAATTGGTGCGCAAGAAGCGTAAGACGCCGCGGAAGTTCAGCAAGGCCCCGGTCCTGGACCGTTGCCCACAGAAACGGGGGGTGTGCCTTCAGGTCAAGACGATGACACCCAAGAAGCCGAACTCCGCCATGCGGAAAATCACCCGTGTGAGGCTCTCCAACGGCAAAGAGGTCACCGTATACATACCAGGCGAGGGACACACGCTGCAAGAGCACTCGATCGTGCTGGTCCGCGGCGGCCGGGTACGCGACTTGCCTGGGGTGCGCTATCAGGTGATCCGCGGCACGATGGATGCACTAAGTGTCGAGGATCGGAAACAATCCCGCAGCCGATACGGGGCGAAAAAGGCATAGTCTTGTAAAGCCGCGACCATTGGTCGCGGACTAAACCATTAGTCGCTGACTAATAATCATTACTGCTAAGCCGCAAGCGGCAATAATATCCAATAGAAAAAAGAACATACATATGGGTCGAATCACTGCCAGCCGAAAGCAACTTGTCGGCGATCCCGTACACGGGTCGATCCTGGCGAGCAAGTTTATCAATTGCCTGATGTGGGACGGCAAGAAAAGCACCGCACAGCGAATCCTCTATGACGCGATGGCGGTGATCGGTAAGAAGATCAAGGACGCAGAGCCGATCGACGTCTTCACCCAGGCGGTCGAGAACGTCAAGCCGAATATCGAGGTCCGCTCGAAACGCATCGGTGGCGCCTCCTACCAGGTGCCGATGCAGGTGAGCAAGGCGCGGCAGCAATCGCTGGCGATCCGATGGATACTCATGGCGATCCGCGAGAAGAAAGGTCGTCCGACGCACGAAAAACTGGCTAAGGAACTGCTGGATGCCTACAACCGCGAAGGCGCCGCCATGACCCGGCGGGAGAACGTACACCGCATGGCCGATGCCAATAAGGCGTTCGCTCACTTCGCGTGGTAATAACAGAATAACAGAGTTCGCCGCGCCGGCGCAACACCGCCGACGCGGCGTTCTTTTGCGCAAGTTACATTACCATGCCACACGACCCGACCAAACTCCGCAACATCGGCATTATCGCCCATATCGACGCCGGCAAAACCACCGTCACCGAGCGGATGTTGTTTTATTGCGGCTACAGCCATCGCGTCGGCGAGGTAGACAAGGGCACCACGCATACCGACTTCGATCCCGAGGAACAGCAGCGCGGCATTACCATCCTCTCGGCCTGTGTGACGTTTCCATGGAAGGACGTTTGTATTAACCTGATCGACACGCCCGGGCATGTTGATTGTACAGCCGAAGTGGATCGGAGTCTGCGGGTGCTCGACGGCAGCGTGGTGGTCTACATCACCAGGGAAGGCGTCGAGGCCCAGAGCGAAACCGTTTGACATCAGGCCGACAAGTACCACGTGCCGCGCCTGGCGTTTATCAACAAGATGGACCGCGAGGGGGCCGATTTCTACGAAACGCTCGAAGAAATCCGCACACGGCTGGGATGCCGCCCGATACCCGTCACGGTGCCGATCGGCGCCGGCCCACCGCACTTCGGCGACGCATTCCGCGGGCTGATCGACCTGGTCGGCATGAAACGCTTAACCTTCACGCCGCAGAGCAAAGGCGCCGAGGTAGTCGTCGACGAGATTCCCGACGAAATGCACGAAGACGCAGAGATGTGGCGGGCGCAGATGCTCGACCAACTCTCGTTGTTCGACGACGAGTTGACCGAGTTGCTGCTCTCAGATCAGCCGGTCCCTGACGCGCTGATCCACAAGGTGCTCCGCTGCGCCACGCTGCACAATAAGGCCGTGCCGGTGTTGTGCGGCTCGGCGTTGGACGGTATCGGCGTCCAGCCGCTGCTGGACGCGGTGGCCACGTACCTGCCTAGCCCGGCTGACATGCCGCCGGTCGAAGGGACCGATCCGAAAAATAAAGACGCCAAGACCACGCGCCGAAGCGACCCCGACGAGCCGTTTTGCGGACTGGTTTTCAAAATCCAACCCGACCGTCACGGCGATCTGCACTACGTCCGCGTTTACTCGGGCCAACTGAAGGCCAACAGCCGCGTGTATAATCCCGGCAGAGACAAAAAGGAAAACGTCCCGCAACTCTGGCAAATCCAGTGCGACCGCCGACAGCAGGTAGATCAGGCATCGGCCGGTGAAATCATCGGCGTGATCGGACTGCGGCACTCAATCACAGGAGATACCATCTGCAGCGCCAAAGAACCGATCCTGCTGGAGTCGATTACGTTTCCCGAGACCGTCATCTCGATGGCCATTGAACCGGAAACCTCAACCGAGCGGAAGAAACTCTCTGATGTGCTCGATATGCTCAAGCGCCAGGACCCTACCTTCCTTGCACGCGAAAATGAAGAAACCGGACAGACGCTCATCGACGGTATGGGCGAATTGCACTTGGAGGTAATCAAGCACCGGCTGCTGCGAGAGTTCAATCTGGACGTAAAGGTCCACAATCCGCGGGTTTCCTACCGCGAGACGGTCGAGCGGTCCGCCGAGGCAACGGGCCGGTGCCATCGCACCATAGCCGGGCAGACGTTGTCGGCCGAGGTCGCCATCCGCATGGAGCCGCACCACGGCGGCGCCGCCCCGGTAGTTGTCACCGCCGACTGCAGCGATGCGTTGCCGGCGGAATTCCTTACCGCGGCCATGGAGGTGCTCACCGAACACGGCCAAGGCGGCGGGCTGCTAGGCTTCCCGCTGATGCACGTGAAAATCACTGTGACCGGCGGCAATGTACAAGAAACCGAGTCGAATGAACTGGCGTTCCGAATGGCTGCCGCCGATGCGTTCAATCGTGCACTGCGCACCGCTGGCATCGTGCTGCTGGAACCGGTCATGCACCTGGAGGTCACCACGCCGGAAGAAAACCTCGGAGAGATCGTAAGCGACCTCCAACAGCGTCGGGCCGTTATCACGCACACGCACGTCCGCGGCCGCAATACGGTAATCGACGCCCGGGCGCCGCTGGCCGGCCTGTTCGGCTACTCCAGCGCCATGCGCGGCTTAAGCCAAGGCCGCGCAACCTGCACCATGGAGCCGTCGTCCTACGCCCCCGCCCCACCGGAGGTGCTCGAGGGGTTTTTGTAATTAGTGGTCGGTGGTCAATGGCTAGTGATCAGTATCCAAAAGCCCCCCGACTGCGTCGGGGGGGTACAAGTGCTACCAAGTCAAACTTGTGTAAATCATAGATGCTTACATTTGCATCCCAAAGGCAATATGTGTATACTGTTTGCTCCTTCCGTTAGACTCAAAAACACGCCCCAGGAGACCCTGCCATGAAACGTTTCACACATCTGACGATTTTCTTTGCCTTTTCTGTTGCGGCTAGCACGGCAACGGCCGACGACGGGCTGTTGTTGGCGAAAGACGGCAAGACCGACTACGTAATCAGTATTCCCGCGTCGCCGAAGGCCGTCGAGCGGACCGCCGCAGCGGAGTTGCAAAAACACATCGCCATGGTCACCGGCGCCGAGTTGAAGATATTGCCGGAAGGCGAAGTGCAGCCGGATGCCGCCCAAATTGTGATCGGCCCTTCAAAACGCATGAAGGAGCTTTTGCCGAAAATCGACGTTAATTCTCTCGGCCCGGACGGCATTGTGATGAAGACCGTCGGAAAAAACATCGTGCTGGCCGGCCGGCCGCCGCGCGGGACGCTTTACGCCGTCTATACGTTCCTTGAGGACGTTGTCGGCTGCCGCTGGTGGACCTCGACCGAGAGCTACGTGCCAAAGAAACCGACGCTAAAGGTCCCGGTGTTGGACCTCGTATACGCACCGCCGTTGCGGTATCGTCAGTCGCACTATCGTGATGTGAACAGCAGCGGTGTGTTTGCTGCCCGATTGAAATGCAATGGTACAACTCCCGGGATTCCGCCGGAGTACGGCGGGCATTACCGATTCGCCAAGCGGTTTGTCCACACCTTCCTTCCTTTGTTGCCGCCCGAAAAATACTTCGCCGAACACCCGGAGTGGTACAGCGAGATCAAAGGAAAGCGGACCGCCGAGCGAACGCAGCTATGCCTGACCAACGAGGAGATGCGAAAGGAACTCGTCAAAAACGCATTGGGCTGGCTGCGAAAAGATCCAGCCGCTGGTTTTATCTCAATCAGCCAAAACGATTGGCACAATCCCTGCCAGTGCGAGCGTTGCAAGGCGGTGGTCGAGGAAGAAGGCTCCGAGTCCGGCCCGCTGCTGCGGTTCGTCAACGCCGTGGCCGAGGATATCGAAAAGGAGTTTCCCGACGTGTTGGTCGAGACGCTGGCGTACCAGTACACTCGCAAGCCGCCGCTGCACGTGAAACCGCGCAAGAACGTACTGATTCGCCTCTGCTCGATCGAATGTTCCTTCGTGCAGCCGCTTGAGGGTCCGCAGAACGAGAAGTTCCACAGCGACATCGAAGGCTGGAGCAAGGTCGCACCGCAATTGTTCGTTTGGGACTACGTGACCAACTTTACGAACTATATTTTGCCGCATCCGAACATGCGTGTGCTGGCACCGAACATCCGATTCTTTGTAAAAAACAATGTGGTCGGGATGTTCGAGCAGGGCGACGGGCACTGCTCCGTCGGCGATTTTGTCCGGCTTCGGGCATGGCTGCTGGCACACCTGATGTGGAACCCCGAACTCGACGACAAGGCACTGATCCGCGAGTTCGTTGAAGGATACTACGGCCCGGCGGCCCCGCACCTGCTGGAATATATCGAGTTGATTCACGATGCGGCCGACCGGTCGGACGTTTACCTGCGTTGCTTCATAAACGACACCTCGGCGTGGTTCACCCTGGACGACGTGAACAAGGCGACGCGGCTCTTTGAAAAGGCGGCTGCGACGGTGGCCGACGATCCGGTTCTTTCTCGCCGCGTGCGCCGCGAGCGAATGTCGCTGGATCACGTCTGGCTGAAACGATATCATGCACTGAAGAAGATCGCGAAGCAAAAAGGTGTCGAGTTCCTTGGCCCCAAGGACCCGGCCGCTGCGTGCGAGGAGTTCATCCGGCTCGCCCACGAATTCAAGGCAAGCCATCATTGTGAGTGGCATCCGTTTACCGAACATGAAGAAAAGCTGCGGGAAAAATTCCGCCCAGCCGGCCCGCCGCCGTAACCTTGCAAGGACCTTCCCGAGAAAGACCGACAAGGTTGCCGCCATATACGTCGCGCAAACAACACGCTGGTCTTTTGGAGATGAACGAAGATGGCTGATATCGTACGTTTTTCGGTCTCGCTGGAAGACGATCTGCTGGAGCGGTTCGATCGGTATTGCAAGGAGCAGCAATACGCCACCCGAAGCGAAGCGGTGCGGCAGTTGATCCGCAAGGAGCTTACCGAGCAGGCGTGGGAGTCGCAATCGGAGGACGCGGCCGGCACGCTAACGCTGGTCTACGACCATCACCGGCCGCAGCTTGCCGAGCGGCTTACCGCCTTGCAGCACGACCATACCGATCTGATCATCTCGACGCTGCACGCACACCTTGCCCACGACCTTTGCCTTGAAGTGATCGTGCTGCGCGGCCCGGCCGATCGGTTGCAAAAAATCGCCTCGCAGCTTAGAGGCATGAAAGGTATCTACAAGGGCGAGTTGGTCATGGCCAGTGCGGCAGGGCGGGCGTAGACCGCTTGCGGCTTCGCGCCTCTCTTTCCCACGACAGCCGATGGGCTATACTTATATACTTGCAACTTTTGTCATGAACCGCCCGACAACAAAAACATTACATGCTCTGGCTCGAAATTCTCATACTGGCCGTCGTGCAGGGGATCGCCGAGTTCCTGCCGATCAGTTCCTCGGGCCATATCGTGGTCGGTTCTGCGCTGTTCGATCAGTTCGGCCAGGCGATACCTGAGAAACTCACGGTCAACATCGTCCTACACCTTGGCACACTGGCGGCGATTCTGGTCTTCTACCGGCGGCGGATTGTCCGACTGCTCGGCAGCGACCGCCGTGTGATCGGGCTGTTGCTGGTCGGCAGCATCCCGGCGGTTGTGGCGGGGTTCGTCATCAAGGAGTACCTTACAGCCTGCCTGGAAAGCCCGTTGACCGCAGGGCTGATGTTCCCGATCACCGGGCTGATGTTGCTGTGGTCCGCCCGACACTGCTCCGGCGAGACGACTTGCCGAGAGCTTAGCTACAGCAAGGCGTTTGTCGTCGGGCTGTTTCAGGCGTTCGCCATACTGCCGGGCATTTCGCGCAGCGGTGCGACCATAGTCGCCGGCTTGGGGTGCGGAATGCGCCGCGACGAGGCGGCCGCATTCTCGTTCCTGCTGGCCATTCCGGTAATCGGCGGCGCCGGGCTGCTGGAGGGCGTCAAATTGCCCAGAGAACCTGTCGGCACGGTGCCGCCGGCCGTGCTGAGTGTCGGCGCGGCGGTCAGTTTCGTCGTCGGACTGGTCGCGCTTTGGTGGTTGATCCGCTGGATCGACCAGGGCAAGCTGTACCTGTTCGCATGGTGGGTGATACCGGTTGGCGCGGCGGTGCTCATGTGGCAAATTTAAGGGAAGATCATGGCATACGAACAAATCTGGGCGCCCTGGCGACTGGGCTATATCGTCGGCGATAAGAAAACCCCCGAGTCGGATAAGCCGATCGAACTGCTCGACGGCGCCGATCCTGAGTGCTTTCTTTGTCAGGATGCCGCCGAAGGGAACGACCGGCAGCGGATGATTGTCGACCGCGGCAAGCACACGTTTACTGTATTGAACCGTTACCCGTACAACAACGGGCATCTGCTGGTCGCGCCGAAGCGTCACGTCGCCCGGCTCGATGAGCTTGATACCGACGTGCAGTTTGAACTGACAACGGCAATTGCCCGAATTGTCGGACGGCTGGAAGAGGTTTTGCGGCCCGAGGGGTTCAACATCGGGTTGAACCTCGGCGCGGCGGCCGGCGCCGGCTTGCCGAGCCACTTGCACATCGTACCACGATGGAGCGGTGACAGCAACTTCATGCCGACCGTAGCAGGGGTGAATGTCATACCGCAATCGCTCGAAGCACTGTGGGAGGCGTTGACCGGATGTTCATAAGTGTGTAATAAGAACGTTTAGCCGCCGCGTCTACGCGGCGTCCACACAGTGCAATCGCGCCGCGTAGACGCGGCGGCTAAACTACAAGCAATATCACCAATGACCGACAAACTCCAACCCACCGAACCGGTCCGGCAAGACCGCCGTTTCTCGATCGAGGTGGCCGACCGCGTCAGCCGGCTGCCGCCGTATCTGTTTGCGCAGATTAACCGGCTGATGTACCAGAAGCGTCGTGCCGGGGATGACGTGATCGATCTTGGCATGGGCAACCCGGGCGATCCGCCGCAGGATATCGTCGTCGAGAAACTGGCCGAGGCCGCCCGCGACCCGAAAAACCACGGCTACGTCGAATCGCAGGGGATACTGAGCCTACGGCGCGAGGTTGCCGGCAAGTACCTGAAGCTCTACGGTGTGCGGCTCGACCCGCAGAATGAACTGGCCGTTTGCCTGGGATCGAAGGAGGGGTTCAGCCACATGTGTTTGGCGCTGCTCGGCCCGGGCAACACGGCAATTGTGCCTGCGCCGTACTATCCGGCACATCTATACGCCGTTGCGCTAGCCGCCGCCAATTCGATCTTGCTGGAGGTATCAGACAGCGAACGGTTCCTCTCGAACATCGACTACACGTGCCGGCACCTGGCGCCACGGCCGAAGGTGTTGATCGTGAATTTCCCACACAATCCGTCTACTACAGTGGTCGAGCCGGAGTTCTACGTCGAGGTTGTCAAGCTGGCCAAGCGGTACGGGCTGATGGTCATAAGCGACCTGGCATACGCCGACGTGACGTTCGACGGCTACCGGACGCCGAGTTTTCTGGCTGCGCCCGGTGCGATCGACGTCGGCGTGGAGCTGACGACCATGAGCAAGGGTTACAACATGGCCGGCTGGCGCGTGGGTTTTTGTGCGGGCAACGCCGAGATGCTCCGCGCGCTGTTGACCATAAAGGGCTATTACGACTACGGCATGTTCCGGCCGATCCAGATCGCCTCGATTATGGCGCTGCGCCACACAGACGCTGCGGTCGAGGCACAGTCGGCCGTGTACCAGAGTCGCCGCGACGTGCTCTGCGACGGGCTGCAACGGCTCGGTTGGCGCATCGAACGGCCGAAGGCCACCATGTTCGTCTGGGCGAAAATATCCGAACCTTGGGCATCGCAGATGAACTCCTTCGACTTCGCCATGAAACTGCTCAAGGAAGGCGACGTGGCCGTAAGCCCAGGCGCAGGGTTCGGCGAGGCGGGCGAAGGATACGTGCGAATGGCGCTGGTAGAAAACGAGCATCGGCTTCGCCAGGCAGTTCGACAGATCGGAAAATGTCTAGGAAAGTAGGGATTGGGGATTAGGGATTAGTGATTGGGGGCCAGGGGCCAGGCTGGTGGCCATAGCGGCGCAAAAAATGAGGGCCCTTGCTCGCCGGTACAAGAACCCTCACTTGTGGCTGCCCGAACTCGGCTTGTGCCTTGTTCGGAGACCCGCAGCCGTTATTAAAACTATCGGAACAAGATGCGGATAGACTTCAATGAACTACAAAATTCACCATCCGACCAGACACTACAATCACTTTGACGACCGTTTTGCCTGCGAGCAACTCGGCAATGCGAGGATCACCCCGGGCGGCTTTTTCCAATGCGGCCTTGTCGCAATCTACGGGAACACGAATCCGGCTGCGGAGTTTCCCGCATATCTGTACGGGCACCTCGACCGTGTCTTCACGTATGAGCGACTCGTCGAACTTCGGCCAAGATTCACAGGCCAACGTCCGGTCGTGGCCCAAACCCCCCCAAAGCTCCTCGGCCACGTGCGGTGCAAACGGCGAGAGCAACAACACGAACTTCTCCATCGCTTCCCTCGGGCGAATTTGCTCCTTGAGAAAAAAATTCGTGAATTCCATCATCCGGGCAATGGCCGTGTTGAACGCCATCCGGTCCAGGTCTTCGGTCACCGCCTTTATGGTCTTGTGCAACATGCGGTTCTGCTCGGCCGTAGGTTCGGTGGACTGTACGGCCGCGTTTAGCTCGACCGTCTCGGCGGCGTCATCGACAATCATCCGCCACACGCGGTCCAGAAATCCCCGCACTCCGCTCACGCCGTCCATGCTCCACGGCTTTACGGCCTCCAGCGGACCCATGAACATCTCGTACAGCCGTAGCGAGTCGGCTCCGTACTGTGCGACCACATCGTCCGGGTTGACGACGTTTCCGCGGCTTTTCGACATCTTGTACGCACGAGAGTCGATCTTGATTTTCGAGTCTTCCTTCAACACAAACGCATCGCCTTGCTTCTCGGCTTTCTCCGCATTTACATTCACGGCAGTAACCAGCTCGTTCGATTTTTTCAACACCTGCCGGCCGTCGGCGTCGATGTGGACTGCCGCTGCACTTACCCAACCGCCGGCCTGGTCCTTGTAGCCGGTAAACTCCATCTCGCCCAGTATCATCCCCTGGTTGACGAGTTTTTGGAACGGTTCGGCCGTGCCGACGTGGCCGCGATCGTTGAGCACCTTGTGCCAGAATCGGGCGTATAGCAGATGCAGCACGGCGTGCTCCGCTCCGCCGACGTACAGATCGACCGGCATCCAGGCACGCTCGATCTCCGGATCGACTAACGCATGGTCATTGTTCGGATCGAGGAACCGCAGGTAATACCAGCACGAGCCGGCCCATTGCGGCATGGTGTTCGTCTCGCGCTTGTAACGCTTCCCGCCGATGGTAACGTAGAGCCAGTCGTCCGGGGCGGATTCCAACGGCGGCTCGGGGCTGGAGTGCTCGGCGTTGAACCGCATCCGCTCGGGCAGATCGACAGGTAGTTGATCGGCCGGCACGGTGCGCAGCGTGCCGGTCGGGCGACCGTCTGCGTCTAACTCATGCAGTATCGGGAACGGCTCGCCCCAGAAGTGCTGGCGGCTGAACAGCCAATCGCGCAGCTTGTAGTTGACCGCACTGCGGCCAAGACCCTTGGCGGTAAGATCCTCGGCGATTTTTTGTTTGAACTCGGCCGTGGACATTCCGGTGTACTTGCCCGAGTTGATCGCAGTGCCGTCCTCGATAAACGCTACTCGCCCGGCCAGTAAATCATCGCGTGGGACCTCTGGTCGCTTGCCCGGATCGACCACTGGTATGATCGGCAACTTGAACTGGCAAGCAAACTCGAAGTCGCGCGTGTCGTGTGCCGGCACGGCCATGATCGCACCGGTGCCGTAGCTTATCAACACGTAGTCGGCCACCCAGATCGGTATCGGCTCGTTGTTTACCGGATTGATCGCGTAGGAGCCGGTAAACACACCGGTTTTCTCCTTGGCCAGGTCGGTCCGGTCAAGGTCGCTCTTTTGTGCCGCCTGCCGGCAATATGCCTTTACTTCTTCTGCTTGTTCAGATGTAGTCAACCGCTCGACCAGTGGGTGCTCCGGCGCGATGACCATGTAGGTGGCGCCGAAAAGCGTATCGGGCCGGGTGGTGTAAACTCGCAGCACTTCGTCGCCAGGTTTTTTTGGATACCCGGCCGCCGAGCGATCGGCTATCCAGCCGGCGTACTCTTTGTTGAGTGGCTGGGGCAAAGCACAGCGGTGCCCCGGAACTGCTGGGGTATCGCCTTCGTTGGGTGGCCGGGGCAAAGCGCAGCGGTGCCCCGGAACTGCTGGGGCATCGCCTTCGGCTTTGCCACCAGCCACCCGGCCGATAAAGAAATCGACCTCCGCCCCGGTGCTCCGCCCTATCCAGTTCCGCTGCAACGCCTTGATGCTGTCCGGCCAATCCAACTCGTCCAGATCACGTTCGAGCCGGTCGGCATAGGCGGTAATCCGCAACATCCACTGCCGCAGCGGTATCCGCACGACCGGGTGCCCGCCACGCTCGCTTACGCCCCCGACAACCTCCTCGTTGGCCAGCACGGTGCCCAACGCCGGGCACCAGTTGACCGGCGCCTCGAGTTGATATGCCAACCGATGCTCGTCGCGGTATCGTGCCGCCGCATCGTCTCCTTCCGCCAGAACGTCCTCTGGAATGGGCAATTCTGCGATCGGACGGCCCTTTTGTTGCTTATCATCGAACCATGTATCGAACAGCACCAGAAAGATGAACTGCGTCCAGCGGAAATAATTTGCGTCGGTGGTGGCCAGCTCGCGGTCCCAATCGAAACTGAACCCGAGCATTTTCAACTGGCGGCGGAAGTTGGCGATGTTCCGCTCGGTGGTCGTGCGTGGATGCGTACCGGTCTTCTTGGCGTGCTGTTCGGCCGGCAGCCCGAATGCGTCCCAGCCCATCGGGTGCATCACATCGGCGCCGAGCATACGGTGGTAGCGGCAGACGATGTCGGTTGCGGTGTATCCCTCCGGGTGGCCGACGTGCAGCCCGTCGCCGCTGGGGTATGGGAACATATCCAGCACGTAGAGTTTGCGGCCCTTGGGCAATTTAGGCGAGGCGAACGTGCGGTTTTCTTCCCAGTATTTTTGCCACTTCGGTTCCAGCGTGGCCGGGTCGTAGCGAGGCATACGTAATCTCCTTGCGACTAATTCTACTAATTCAGCACACCAACTGTAAAGCCGCCGCGGTTTGACATTGACCCCCGGCCGCCTTCCATTACAATGTCCCGACCATAATTTTCTGCTAAGCCGCAAGCGGCTTTCTCACAATGACCAAGCCAGACCAAGACGAACCGACCGGCGGGGCTGCTTTGGAGGCCGCCAGGCGAGAAAAACTGCGCAAAATAGAGGAACTGGGGGTCGATCCGTGGGGAGGACGATTCGACGACCATCTGCCAATAGGCGACATCAGACAAAAAGAGTCCGAAATCGTCGTCCATCCGATCCAGGAAGGCCGACGCTCGGCCGAGCAAACCGGGCCACAGGTCCGGGCCGCGGGGCGCATCGTCTTGCAGCGGAAAAAAGGAAAGCTCATATTTCTGGATATCCGCGATTGGACCGGCAAAATTCAACTGTTTATCGGCAAAAACCAAGTCGGCGAAAAAAATTGGGCACTGGCACAATGCTTCGACCTGGGCGACATCATCGGCGTAGACGGCCAATTAAAGCGGACCAACACCGGAGAGCTGACCATCTTTGCCGAAGACCTGCACTTTCTGGGCAAGTCGCTTGAGACACCGCCGGCCAAGCACAAGGGACTGCAAGACCCGGACCTGCGGCAGCGGATGCGATACCTCGACCTGATCCACACCGACGGCGTGTTGGAGCGGTTCCTGCGTCGCACAAAGATCATCCAGTCGATCCGCAGCACGCTTTCCCGGCAGCGGTTCGTCGAGGTGGAAGGCCCCACGCTGCACTCGATTGCCGGCGGGGCTGCCGCACGGCCGTTCACCACACACCACAACGCACTGGATATCGACCTGTATCTGCGTATCGCACTGGAACTGCACCTGAAACGGCTGTTGGTCGGCGGGATCGAGCGTGTGTATGAACTGGGTCGGGTATATCGCAACGAAGGGATCAGCCCCAGGCACAACCCAGAGTTCACCATGTTGGAGGTCTATCAGGCATACGGCGACTATCGGACGATGATGGACCTGACCGAACGGCTTATCGTCGATGCAATCCACGCGACAGGCCAAGACAACAAGCTGCCGTGGGGCGATGATACAATCGACTTCACACCGCCGTTTGTCCGTAAAACATACGGCGAGTTGTTCACCGAGCAGACCGGCGTGGCGGCCGACGATCCGGCCGCCGTGAAGTCGCTGGCCGAGCAGATCGGCCTGGAGACCGCCGGAAAACACCCGGACGTAATCAAAAACGAGGTATTTGAGGCGAAGGTCGAGGACGCGCTTACCGGCCCGGTGTTCGTGTTGGACTATCCGGCCAGCATCTGCCCGCTTACGAAGCGCAAGGCCGACGATCCGACGGTCGCCGAGCGGTTCGAGTTGTTCATCTGCGGCATGGAAGTAGCAAACGCCTACACGGAACTGAACGATCCGGACTTGCAAGAGGAGCTTTTCGGTAGCCAGCTTGCCGGTATGGCGGAAGAGGACTCGATGGCGACGATGGACCGCGATTTCGTCCGAGCGCTGCGTCACGGCATGCCCCCGGCCGGAGGGCTGGGGATCGGCATCGATCGGCTGGTGATGTTGTTGACCGGTTCGCAGACGATCCGCGAGGTAATTTTGTTCCCGTTGTTAAGGCCCGAGGTTTAGCCACATGTACAAACTCGTCCTTTGCCTGCGATACCTCCGCACGCGGTACATCGCACTGGTCTCTATCGTCAGCGTAATGCTGGGCGTGGCCACGATGATCGTGGTCAACAGCGTGATGACGGGCTTTACCACCGAGATGCAAAATCGCATTCACGGTATCCTGGCCGACGTGGTCGTAGACGCCAGGAGCCTGGAGGGCATGTACGACGCCGTCTGGCACATGGAGCAGATCGACCGGGTGGCCGGCGATCAGATCGAGGGCATGACGGCCGTGGTCGCCGTGCCGGGAATGCTCAGCTTCCAATACGGCGGCCAGTGGATCACCCGGCAGGTGCAGTTGATCGGCATCGACGAGAAGACGCAGAGCAACGTGAGCGATTTTGGAAAGTACCTGCAACACGAAGAAAACCGCCGGCAGATGAGCTTTCTGCTGCACGACGGCGGCTACGACACACGCGACCACCAGGCCGCCGGCGATGTGCCGCAGCGCAGGCAGATGAAGGAGGCCGGCTGGACGCATCGCCGCCGTGTCGCCAGGGCAAAAGCATTTAGCAAACAATTGAGGAAAGAAACCAGTGGCAAAAAAACCAGTGGCAAAAAAACCAGTGGCACAGCCGTCTCGGCTGTGACTGTGCATCAAGACCCGTTCGCCGCACATCAGACGGAATCGAACGAGTTTGACGCGGCGACGGAGCAACACACCGGCGCGGTGCTTGGGATTGCACTTTCATCTTTCCGCACGCCAGCCGGCGAAGACCGTTTTCTGGCCCTGCCCGGCGACGATGTAAAACTCACGTTCCCCACCGCCGGCACGCCGCCCAACGCCATAAGCGACAACTTCACCATCGTCGACTTCTACGAGAGCAAGATGAGCGAGTACGACTCGAGCTTCGTGTTCGTGCCGATCAAAAAGCTGCAAGAGCTGCGCGGGATGATCGACCCGACAACCGGGATAGGCCGGGTAAGCTCGATCCAAATCAAGCTGAAGCCGGGCGTCGACGGCGCGGCGGTACGCGACCTTCTGCGCGAGTCGTTCCCATCGGAGTTGTACGTGATAAGCACGTGGCGTGACAAGCAAGGCCCGTTGTTGGAGGCCGTGCGAATGGAGACCGCT
>DAOWNK010000182.1 GCA_030642635.1 Pirellulales bacterium | reverse complement strand
GCGCCGGTCAGTCCGACTGTTCCGGCGGCCAGTTTTTCCAGATCGACGTCGAAATCCAACGGCACCTCCTGAGTGTGGACCTCGAATATGGCAAGTCGTCCCTTGTAATTGGGCCGGTCGACGGTGATGTGCCGATCGAACCTGCCGGGGCGCAGCAAAGCCGGGTCGAGTACGTCGGGGCGGTTGGTGGCGGCTATGACGATCACCGATTCGTTCTGCGCGAAGCCGTCCATCTCGCTGAGAATCTGGTTGAGCGTCTGCTCGCGTTCGTCGTGTCCACCGCCTAGTCCCGCGCCGCGGTGGCGGCCGACCGCGTCGATCTCATCCATGAACAGGATCGAAGGCGCATGGCTTTTGGCGGTGTTGAACAGGTCGCGCACACGGCTGGCGCCCACGCCGACGAACATCTGAATAAACTCCGATCCGCTGATCGAATAAAACGGCACGCCTGCTTCCCCGGCGATTGCGCGCCCGAGCAGTGTTTTTCCGGTTCCCGGCGGTCCCATCAATAGAATCCCCTTTGGTATTCGGCCGCCAAGTCGCTGAAATTTTTCCGGGTTTTTCAGGAATTGGACGACCTCTTGAAGGTCGTTTTTGACGCTTTCCAGCCCTGCAACGTCGTCGAAGGAGACGGGGCGATCGCCCTTCTCGTATCGCCTTGCGCCGCTCTTGCTGAACCCCGACATCAACCCTCCGCCGAGTGTATCGCGGGCATGACGGAACAGGTACCACACGCCGGCAAATAACACCACCGTGATAAACAGGTACATACCCAACACCCAGGCTGTGCTGTCGGTCTCCTTTATCACCCTGTAGTTCTCACCGAGGCTGTTAAGCAGCCGCTGGTCGAGCGTGCGATCAATCAACGGATAGGACGGCAAGGTGGTGACGAACCTATGCTTAAAGTGCGGCATCTTGCCGTCTTTGCCATTCTTGCTAAACGGATCGACCGGCGGATACTTAAACTCGCCTTTAAGTTGTGAACCCTGTACGGTGACACCCAAGATGTTGTCCATATCGAGTTCATTGCGGAACAGCCCGTAGGTGATCTCCGAGCGGTTGTTCCGTCGGTTGTTGACCCATAGGAAAACAATCACCATGGCCAAGATCATAAGCAGCAATATGGTTGTGCTGTTGATGCGCTGCTTGGTCGTGGCTTTTTGCGAAGGCGGAAGTTTGGGGGGAGGATAATTGTCCATCAATTTATCAACCTGAAGTTTAACGAACCGGCGGTAATTACATAATTGTACATCATCAATTGAGAAAATTCGACCGGTATCTCACTATAAACCCGGTTATCGACACTTCAGGAACAATTCCACTTCCTTGTACCGCGTTCCGGGGGGAAGCAGGCCCAGCAGTGGCCGAATTTGCTCGGGCGTGTCTTGGCCGATTGCCGATTTCATGGCAGAGAGTAACTCGGGTGAAAGGCACCACTCCGCCCGGACCGGCCGGCCGCCGTCTGCCGCACGGATGGCATGATCCAGGATCATCTCGCGCTCCAGACCGCGGATCGCCGCACACTCGTCCGTCGAGAACCCGGCCGAAAGGAGCCGCCATGTCCAATAGTGCGATTCTTTTGTAGAAGGCGACTCTGTCTCTCCTTCCACAGTAAATGAATCAGGCGGCTGTTCGCCGCGAATCTTCCGTAGCAAGCCAATTGGAATCGGCACATCGAGTTCCAACTCGACGTTGCCACGCATCACGTCGGAGCCGAACTCGGTAAGCCGTACGACTGGCCGGAACCGTTTGCCGTCCAGGTCGGCCTGCTGCAGGCAGCCGACGGCCGCCAGACCCTCAATTAGTGCGACGACCTCAGTTTGTTGCAGGTGTTTCAGCAGGGCGAATGTGCTCAACCGGTCCAACCCTAATTTCGCCACTTTTGCACTGCCGGAGCCGCAGAGCATCTGTGCGATGAGGTTTTTTCCGCAGGGGAACCGGGCTTCGGTCCGGGCCACGCCGCTTAGCACCATTCGGACCACCTCGAGCAGCTTTTTATCAACGGTGGCTCCGTGCCGGTCGGCTTCCTGTGGAGCGTTATCTCGGCAATTATCGCAGTGTCCGCAGCGTGCAGCGTCCTCCTCGCCGAAGTAGCGAAGTATCTCACGTTGTCGGCAGCCGCCGCCCATCGCAAATCGGACAACGCGGTTTAGCTTATCGTACTCGGCGTCCTTTCGGCGTTTAAGTGCGTCGAAGTCGATCTGTAAGTCATTGAACGGCGTCTTGCGGTCGATCATGCGAATCGCCCTGCCGCGGAACGGCGGTACGTAAGTGAACGCATCGAGTTTGTTCAACTCTCGCAAGGCATGGACGATGGACGGTTGGTCAAGTTCTACATCGGCGTGCAGGTCGCGTGGGTTGAAGTAGATCAACTCGTTGCGTCGCTGTCCGACCATGCGCTCGACCGCGTGGAGCACCTTGCGACGGACCTTCGCCTGCTTCGGCAGCAGATCGACCAGCGTTGGCAGGTCGCTGTCGAGCCGCACGGCGGCCATGTTTTGCGAGGCAGTCAGCCGTTCCAACACGCCGACGCCCTCGAGCAACTGCTCGCATTTGCCCACCCCGTCCGGACCGATCGGCAACCCAAGCTGCTCTTTAACCTCGGCCTGGGTCAAATTGATCGGGTCGTCTTCCAGCACGCGAAGGCAGTCGTAAACCTTCTTGACGTTCTCTCGTTCAGGAAACGCACTGTCGATAAAGTATTCCTGAATGTAGCGGTCGGAGTGGTGGTACAGCAGCAGGCACTTGGACGGTTTCCCGTCGCGGCCGGCCCGGCCCGCCTCCTGGTAGTATGCCTCCAGCGTGCCCGGCAGGTTGTAGTGCACCACGAACCGCACGTCGGCTTTGTCGATGCCCAGGCCGAATGCGTTTGTGGCCACGACAATCTCGCTCCGGCCGTTCATAAACGAATCCTGGGCGATACGCCGATCCTCGGGCAACATGCCTGCATGGTAGACTACCGTGCGGCGGCGTGTACGGCCGGCAATAATTTCGGCAACCGCTTCTGTCTTCTTACGGCTCGATGCGTAAACGATCCCCGAGCCGGGTGTCTCGTCAAGGAATTTTATTAGTATGTCGGGTTTTTTACGTTCAGTTTCGGGGCACTGCACCTCGTAGAAGAGGTTTGGCCGTTCAAAGCCGGTAATGAACGTCTGCGGTTCGTGCAGGTCAAGCTGCTCGATGATATCTCGGCGGACGCGGTCGGTGGCCGTTGCCGTCAGCGCGATGGTCGTCGGATTGCCCAACATGCGTCGGAAGTACCCCAGCCGGGCGTAGTCCGGCCGAAAGTCGTGTCCCCATTCGCTTATGCAATGCGCCTCGTCGACCGCCAGCAGATGTAGTTTCACCTGGCGGACTGCGTCAATGAACCGACCGCTTCGGAACCGCTCCGGCACGACGTACACCAGGCGATACTGCCCGGCCGCCATACGCTCCAGCCGGGCATACTGCTCGGCCATCGGCAGCGTGCTGTTTATGAACGAGACAGGCAGCCCAAGCGTTTGTAGCTGATCGACCTGGTCCTTCATCAGTGCGATAAGCGGCGAGACGACCAGCGTCAGCCCGTCGCCGACCACTGCCGGCAACTGGTAGCAGAGGCTTTTGCCCCCGCCGGTGGGCATCACGCACAGGCAATCCCGACCGGCCAGCACCGTTGAGATCACCTCCCGCTGACCGGGGCGGAACGTGGTCAGACCGAACCTTGACAGGTACGATTGCGGGTCGGGATGGTCGGCGTCGGACATATTAGTGTCGGCAGCGAATGGTCGCCGTACCGGCGACCGCTAAACAAAGTGCGTTCTCACGTTTATCAGTATAATGCCCACGGCCGGTCGCGCGAATGGTGCCGCATGTAGGGTGCGTGGAACGCACCAACCACAGCACATTGCGGTGCGTTGCACGCACCCTACTTCTCGCCGAAGTACCGGCGATTGAATATCTCCGGGTCGAACTGGTCGGCCGGCTTTTGTGAACGCGCCACGGCCGTCTCGGCCGTGTTGGACTCGTGCACGGCTGATACAGCCGTGGCACAAGGTTGATCTTGCTTTGCCACTTGTCGAATCCAGTCGAGGAGCCGCTGGTGCTGTGCCGCCTGATGTCGGCCGAAGACTGATGTGGCGGCGGTTCCGTGCGGACCGGTTGTAGCGGTAAGCAGTTTACTGTCGTCCGGCTTCCGGCGATCGACCCATTGCAGCGTTGCGTGGAGATTTCGCTGCGTTGTTCGTCGGCTGGGTGGGCGATCCTTGGGGATTCTAATGAGTCGAAATTCCGACGCCGACTGCGGTCCATGACAACCGGCCGCCGTGCAGTTGTTCACGAGCATCGGCTGGATCGTATCGGTGAACGTTTCGACCGCACCGGCCGGCATGCTGCGCACCAGACGGTCCAATTCCTCGAACGACGGCGACGGGGTAGCTGACTTGGCCGGCCCGGAGGGTTTTGACGGTGGTTGTATCGCCATCTTCAGACGACGGCTGAGCACTCCGATCATCGGGTGCGTCGCGTCGGCTGCCGTCGCGTCGGACAGTTCGGCAGCCGCATGGTCGTGCAGGTCGTGCATGAGACACCACTGGGCCATGGCAAGGTGGTCTCTGACATTGCCAAGCTGCATTGCCGAGAGCTTTCGGCGGTAGCCTTCTTCGAGGTCACGGCAGCAGAACTCCACCTCGGAGAGTTTCAGCCGTATCTCACCGTTTGGAAATGTCACATAGATCAGCTCGCCGACCCGTGTGATCTTGCCCTCGATGATCTGGCCGTTCCGCAGCAGCACAACGCCATGTTCCGGCACCGGTGAGAGGCCGAGTTGCTCGGCGTCAGTCACAGTTACCGGAACGGCGAAGATTGCTGCTGCTGCCAGAAATCGCCAAAATTTGCCAAACATAGCAGCCCGGAGCGTAAGAAGCCGTTACGCTAAGGTCAAGATCAAAAATTGGGAAAATCAAGCAAGCCCCCTCTTTTAGTGCAGGCGACCTGTACCATATACTGTCGCTTAGAGGACAAACGGCAGTGCCTGACGAAACCGGCCACCAGCGATGCGATGTGTACTACTCCGGGATGGTGCAGGGAGTCGGGTTCCGCTATACCGTCCGCTCGATGGCCGGACGATTCGCAGTGGCCGGGTTTGTACGGAACCTGCCCGACGGCCGGGTGGAACTGGTCGCCGAGGGCGCGGCCGACGAGGTCCGATTGTTTCTCGATACGGTTCGAGCCGAAATGGGCAACTATGTAACCGACGTCCAAGAGAAGACCTCGCCGGCAACCGGCCGGTTCAAGGAGTTTGGTATAAAGTAGGGGCCAGGGGCCAGGGGCTAGGGACCAGAGAATGGGGAAGAGGGAAGAAGATGCTGCCTGATCCCTGGCCCCTGATCCCTGGCCCCTGGCCCCTGGCCCCTGGCCCCTGACCCCTGATCCCTGGCCCCTGACCCCTGGCCCCTGACCCCTTACAATCCATTTACACTTTGAGTAATAACATGCTTTTGTTCAGCGCACTTATGACCTGGCTTAACCCGCTCTGGATGGTCGCGGTGGGGGTTGCAGCGGCAGTGGTTTTGTTGGCCGGTGTGTTTTATCTCATCCGGTTTGCGATGCCGAAGATTGCAGCCATTGCCTGGACCACCGCCAAAGAGGCCCTTTCGCAGCCGCTGTTTTACGTGGTGCTGTCGATCGGGGTCTTTGCGCTGATACTGTTCCCGTTCGTGCCGTACAACACGTTCGGCGAGGATGTAAAGGTGGTGAAGGACGAGGGTCTGACGCTTATCATGGTGCTGTCGATCATCTTGGCGTTGTGGACGGCCAGCATGTCTATTGCCGAGGAGATCGAGGGCCGCACGGCGCTGACGCTGCTGTCGAAGCCGATCAGGCGGATGAGTTTCATTATCGGGAAATTCCTCGGTATTATCGGCACGGTGGCCGTGTTGTTTATCATTCTGGGTGCGCTGTTCCTGGCGACCGTCTCGTACAAGGTGGTCTACGACGCACGGGAGTCGGCACAGCCGGAGCCGACCAGGCAGCAGTGTCGCGACGCGATGGTCCAGATCACCCCTGGGCTTGCCCTGGCGTTCATGGAGGCCGTGGTGTTTACCTCGATCGGTGTGGCGATCTCTACGCGGCTGCCGATGTTGCCCAACTTGATTATCTGCATTTCAATCTATGTACTCGGACACTTAGTGCCGATGCTTGTGAACTCGGCGGTGGGGCAGTTCGAGATCGTCGCCTTCACTGCCGGTGTGTTCGCTACGATCTTGCCGGTGCTAGACCACTTCAACATCTATGCCGCCATCGCGACCGGCAAGGAAGTGCCGTGGTCGTACGTCGCCTGGGCGGGACTGTATTGTGTGCTTTACAGTTCGGTCGCCATGCTGGTCGCGTTGCTGTTGTTCGAGGACCGCGATTTGGCGTGAGGTGGAGCTGTCAGCTTTCAGCCGTCAGCTATCAGCTTTTGAAAACAACGTTGTTTACAGGTTTTCAGACTGACTCCTGTGTGGATAACCACGTACATCAACCCGCAAGTGCCGTTTTCCCGGGGTTTTGCGAATTGTTGGACAGTTGGACGCATGTTTTGCCTGTCCAATAATTCCAATCGACCGCTGCCGGCGGTCGCAAGTTGTTACCCAACACCGACTTACAGCGT
>DAOWNK010000245.1 GCA_030642635.1 Pirellulales bacterium | reverse complement strand
GGCCACGTAGCAAAGTTCATTTCTCAGAAAGTGCAGACGAATACTTCACCGGTCCAAAAATTCCCACAGGTCGCTGTAATCGGTCGTAAGTTGTTGCCAGAGACCACATTACGGCGACCGACCATTGGTGATTTTACATTGTCGAAACTCCAATCAAGGCGAGTTTTCCCGGTTCAGTTTTTGCTGTAACTTATTTCATTTCAACGGGTTACAGCCGCTCGAATTGTTGGACACTCTTTACTCCAAAACACTTAGCCCAGGGTGAATACACCCGGGGGTCAGGGGCCAGGGGCCAGCCTGAAAACCTGCGAACAATGTTGTTTGCAAAAGCTGATAGCTGACTGCTAATGGCTTATACAACGAAAGGACGAAAACACGAAAGGCGAAACCCGATAAATCGCCTTACTACGAGCGATGTGCATACCACCACACCATGTGGACAAATGTATCACATCGCGTGGGGAATTTCAAGATCGGGAATTGGCCACACCCGCCGGCTGCCGGCTTTCGAGCACACTGCTTCTGCAAAGCACCCAGCACACGAGTTTTTTGGGCAGGCTCCTAAAACGCGGCGGAGTCGACTACCATGCCGTCGTCGCGGACGCCCAGGCGGCGATGCGTCTCGGCGTCGATCTCGTAGCTGATCGTGTGCACCGAGCCGTCGCAGAAAACGAAGTTGCAACCGCCTGTGTGCGCGCTGCCGAAGCGATTGCGACCGTAGTAGCCCTTGCGGTCTGACATCGGGGTGAGCACATTGTCGTTCCCCGGGTCGTTGATAGCCCAACGGATGATGTCGATGTCGTAGCCCAGATTCCAACCCTGGTCGTCGTGACTCAGTTCGCCGGAACTGTAATGATCCGGGTCCAGGTACTTTTCACCCACGGCGTACGTGTGGCTGGCGCCATCGGCGACGTGGACTATTTTGACCTGGCTGCGAAAGTAAACAATGCCGTTGGACTTCTCGGTGGCAACAGGCCAACAGGGCAATGAAGAGAAGTTCGGGTCGTCGCCCTGAGCAAGCGTAGGCGGACCCTCGGACATGCAATTTGTAATATGGTCACCCGAGCAGGCGGCATAGTCGAGCCGGCCGATCTTCGTCGGTCGATCGATGTTGTAATATGCCATGGAATGGATGTATGGGTATGCGATTGGGCGTCGGCGGGTGGGGCAGATGTAGGTGGCGATCGGCGTTTCGGCGGCCTGCCGACCCAAGTCTCGCTTCTGTGAGTCCGGCTGGCCGGCGCCCATCTGGTGCAGGGTTTCCTGCTCGATGTACGGCAATATATTGTACGCCCAACCGCCGGGCTGGTGGTTGCCGAACCCTCGGTCCGGATCGCCGGCCCACCGCCATCCCCAGCCGCCGGTCGGGAAATGTCCCATCGCCGTGTGATGCTAGTGAAACGCCAGGCCGATCTGCCTGAGGTTGTTCGCACACTGTAGCCGCCTGGCCGCTTCACGGGCTGCCTGCACGGCCGGCAACAGCAGTGCGATCAAAATGCCGATGATCGCGATCACCACCAAAAGCTCTACGAGCGTAAAGGCGGTTTTTTGTATTCGCATACAACGACCCTTTAACATCAGTGACACACAAATCATGTAGGGTGCGTGCCAACGCACCGTTTTCGGCATTCGTTGGTGCGTTTCACGCACCCTACTTTTGTGTTGTCGCCACATCGCCCTTAAGCCACACGGGTTGCAACCCGTGGGCTTGGGGCTTTGTGGTATTTCCAACGCAAAGCGGCTTTATGTTACTTCCGCCGTCGGCGGCGCCAAAGCAGCATACCCAACAGTGCCGTGCCAAGCAGCACAAACGTCGATGGCTCGGGGACCACCGGGGTCACATCGGCAAAGCTGTTGCCAAACCGGAACTCATCTATGTCGAATTCCGCACTACTACCACCGATACGGATGGTATCGAAGGAAATGTTCGCGCTGAGGGTGGCATCAGCCGTCGAGGTCAACGGCTCCGTATCCAGATTGGGGTTGACCCACATGTAAATATCCTCATTCTCACCCAACGTCACATCAAAATCGACCCGGACCAACAGAAACGACTGTGTGGTCGTGGGCGTGCTCGTTGCAGCCCAATTATCAGCAGCTCGCCGGAGCAACCAGTTGGGCGACTGGTCGCTTGAGTAACTAATGTTGATGTGTTCGGTGGTACCTACACAAAGCGAGATACCCCCAGATGGTGCTCCAGATGGTGATGTCACCTGCTGGCCGATATAACTAATCCAAACGGTCCGGTCGTAATCATCATGGTAACCGAATATTTTACCATTGTTGATCGTGGCGAGATCAAGAAGACGGTAATCGTAGGTATACTTGCCGACGCCCGGGGCAATCCTAGTCTTGTTGCCGATTACTACCAGCGAGTCGCTATTGCCATCTGTGTAGGTAAAGCCCGGGGAAACGATGGTAGTAGAGTTGCCGTTACTTATGGTTCCACCCCAACTTCCGTTCCACCCCGTGCCTCCGTTCTGGCCGGCAAGGTTTTGACAAGCAGTGTAGTCAAAGCCGTCGTAAACCATTGGGTCCGCCTGGACCGTAGTGCTCACGACAAGTATGGCCGCGGTAAACAGTGATAAGATCATCATGCGTTTCATGAGATTTTTCCTTTTCAAAAGTAAAAGTAATTTTAGTTTAGTAGTAAGAACTCAGCGATCATTTGTCCGTTTTGGTCCTCCTTAAAATAGTGTTATGGGTTTACAGCATTGATATGCCACAAGGTACTGCCCCTGGTTTCCCGTTCCTATTGCTCTATCATACGCGCCTCCTGTGAAAATGAGGGGAAAAATGTTGCTCGAGAGTGACGCTCACTCCGGCTTCTGTGTTGTAAGTGCATCTCCTGAATTTGGAAACGGATTCGGATTGCCCGCCTTGTACATACGCTTGATTTCGTCGTGCGAGACGGCCCGGGCGAAGACGGCAACCTCGTCGACCAGGCCCTCGAATTCTCGTTGGTGTTTCGCGCTGTTGCCGCCCAGCAGGACCGGTTCGTCGTTCAGGGCCAACGGCAGCGGCGCCTCATTCTCGGCATCGAGTCGGCCGTCAATATACAATCGTTTGCGGGCGGCCTTGCCGGCCGGCTCCCAGACGGCCACGGCCAGGCGCCAGCGACCGTCGGTCACCTCGGTCCGTCCGGTCGTCCGGAACGTGCCTCGGGGTTTGGTGTTGGTGTCGAAGGTCATCACGTCGTCTTTAATGGAGCGTTGCAGTCGCCACGACGTATCGCCCTTGGTAACCAATGCCTGGTAATCGGCAGTGAATCGCTGCATCCGAAACCACACCGCGACGGAGAACGCCCCGGTGAAGTCGAAGCGGTCCTCGGCGTACTCGCCCAATACGACGTGATCGCCGGAGTCCGGCCCGCCGAACGCCAGGGCATACTTGCCGGAAAACCGCCCTCGGACCCAATCGGCGCCGTGAATTATCCCGTCCAGCGCGGCGCCGGTGGCGGCCTGGTTGCCTAAGACGGCGTCGTCACCGTCGCGAGGTTCAAAGGCGTAATACGCCACAAGTGACGGATCATTGCGCAACTGACGGCTGTAGGTGAGCCAACGTTCATAGTGCTCGGCCGGATCGAGCAAACTCGCCCCAATAAACGAGTTTCGGTCGGCGTCCATCCTGGCCACCGAGTCTGCCCCGACGTCGAACCTCGCCGCCTGACCCTGAGTAAGCCGTAGTTTCTTCCGTGTTACGCCGTCCGGCCCGATCATTTCCGCCTCGACTGTTCCTTGAAAAACGTGAACCGCCGCATCGCCGGTCTCCTTGACCTCAACACCGAACTCCGTGCCGAGGTCGACGATTGTGGCGCTGGGTGTTTCGACGGTGAACCCGGCGGCCGGCTTAGGCACGTTTGCGGCAAGTTTACCGACATCGAGCCGGCAGGCATTGGCTTCATCGATAGTGAACTCGACCGGGCCTTCCAAGACGAGCTTGGCGCCGTTGTAGTATGTGATCTTGACCAGCCCGGCGTCTAGTTTCAGCTCGCGGCCGAGGCCTAAATGGGCATATCTCAACGGCGGCAGGTAGTTGGGCGACCAGCGGCAGTTGTGCAGGCCGGTGATTCGTGCGACGAAGTTGAGCTTGCCTTTCACAGGCCGGAGGCCTGTGCCACTGGTGGTAGTGGTGCAGGTGTGGTTAAAGCGGCTCGGCTCGTATGTCGGCGCCGGCAAGATACTAAGCAGCGAAATCAGGCAGACCATGAAAATCGCGGCGGCCAATATCGAGAGCGGCCCGGGCTGCGAGAAGTAGCTGACTGTCCGCCGAACGGATGTGCCAAGGAAACCCGGAAAACCAAGCGAGCCCCCAGGTTTATCCTGGGGCAAAGCTTCGCGCGGGGATAAACCCCACGGCTCGCTGGTTTTGTAAGGCATGGCAATCGCACGGGCCAGGACGTCGTCGACCGTAACGGCTTGCAGCGACAACTCGGCGTCCATCGCCATGTAGCGGAGGTAGAATTGCCGAGCGGCGCGATCGCTCAACAGCAATTCCTCGAGGCGTGCAAACTGCCCGGCGCTGAACGTGCCGTCGCACGCCGCTTCTACAAGATCGACCAGTTTTCCCGTCGGTTGTTGTTGCATTGCCGAAGGGGACAGTCCCGAATGGCACTGTTGACCGCATTTTGCGCAGAACTCGAGTTGACGAGGTGCGTCATTTTTCGTAAAAACGCATCCGTTGGGCCGATTGGCGTTGATTTTTCCCGCCTTGGCCGTTATGTTTGTTCGACCCTCCTTGGTT
>DAOWNK010000067.1 GCA_030642635.1 Pirellulales bacterium | reverse complement strand
GGGTAAGGATATCGTCAGAAAAAGAATAAAACGTGGCATTCTTGTGTGGGCCTTTTCCATGCAGTCACGTTCAGGCTGAGAAATCCTCAGATGAAATGTCGAGTGCCCGGCGATCCCGAACTGCTTCGATCGCTTTGAAGATGGGAACCTCGCTGCGGAATGCGAGTTCGGCCGGGCAGTTCAACTCGGCCTTGCTTCGAATTGCGTCGAAGAAGTTCTCCAGGTGCGGTTGAAGCGGCGGTTTGGTCAAAAGCGCCGGGAGCGAGTATGGCTCGACCCGGCCGGTTTCTTGAACTACCTGATCGCCGTTGGTCGGCGGTTTGGCCGGCTCGGTCTTCGTCTTGACGATATAGTCTTTCCGGACCCACTCGTCCCATTCTATGGCGTCCGGGTCTTGGAAGACGGCCGTCCAATTGGGATTCTCCGAGACTCGAATCGTTCCCTCGGTGCCGCAGAACTGCTCGAAGTGTCCGATACCGTCGGCTCGGGTGTCGGTGAGCACTTGACCGCAGACGCGGATTGTGCCCGATTCCGTCTTGTACCGATAGATTGCCGTCAGATTGTCGAACGTCTCGCGCGACTCGTAATAGTCAACCCCTCCGGCGGCCAGTACCGAGTTCGGCACGGCGTCCAGGAACCAATTGGCCACGTCGATCTGGTGGGCCATCATTCCGGCGGCCAGCCCTGCTCCGAACTTCCAGAACCAACGCCAGTTGCGGAACTGGCGCATGTTGTCGTAGCCGTATTTGTGCAACTGCTCGTCCGGTATGGTTCGTCGCCTAGGCCAGCCCGACATTTCGTTCACACCCATGACCCAGCGTGTTTGGACCTGAGTGATCTGCTCCGGCAGTTCGGTCTGGCGAATCAGCTTGTCGACGACGTGGCGATAGCACGGATTGCTCCGACGCTGATAGCCGATCTGCAACAGTTTTGCGGTTTCCTTTGCGGTTTGGATCATCCAGCGAGCGGCTTCGGCGGAGTGGGCCATCATCGACTCGCAATAGACGTGCAGCCCGGCTGCAAGACAGGCATTGGTCTGTTCGGCGTGGACGAACTCCGGCGTGGCGATCAACACCGCGTCGAGTCCCTTTTCCTTATCGAGCATTTCGCGGTAGTCGGCATAGACGACGGCCGTCTGGTCGTAGCTTTTCAGCCGATTGACGCCGTATTGCTGCCGATAGGGCCAGATGTCGCAGATGGCGCGAATGCGGATATTTGGGATCAGCATGGCGGTGTCTACCAGATTGCGTCCCTGCGAGCCGAACCCGATCACCGCCAGGTTGATTTCGTCGGAGGGCTTAGCGGTATCGCCTTTGACTCCGGCGGCGGCCCCCAACAATATGCCGGCTCCGGCAGCAGCGGCCGTGGCGCCGAGAAACTCACGTCGTCTTATTATCGTCATGGTTCTGAATCCTGGTTGGCGTTTCTGGAAAAGTCAACTACTGAAGTATATGCGATGAAACGTGGGGGTGTTGTTTGCAATACTCCATAATTTCCGTGTCGGACATTACCATAAAGGCGGTTGAAAGGGCATCGGACTCGGTGGCACTCGGGGCCTTGGCCCAACAACGCGCGCGGCCTCGGACTGGGTGACCGGAGCGTGGGTCGATGATATGATCGTCCTGCACGCCGGTGCCCGAGGCACTCAGCGCCGAATTGACCAACATGATTTTTTGCCGGTCGTGTTCCGGCCCGATCGAGACCGACCACGCAAAAGCATCGGGCTTGGTCCACTTGGCCAGGACCGTGCTTGTGCTTGCCCAAAGCAGCGCGGACTGGATGTCCCATTCGGTCACAACGGCGGCCATCCGATCCAGCGCGAACCCCTTGCCTATCCCGCCGAGATCGAGCCGCACATCGTCGGCCAATGCCCGGACCGAGCTGTCGTTCGTATCAAGCTCTATTCCGGCATCGGCGGACGACGACGTAGACGCATGGGCGTGGGCCACCGTGATCGTGAAGATGGTCCCCATCGCTTCCCGGGCGAGCGTTTGTGTGGTGAGTTTGTTGTCGGCCATTATGCTCGCCAGGGACGCTTTCGTTTCGCGTTGGCGACTGCGTTTTTGGCCAGTTTCACATCGTGGGCAATTTGGAAGTCGAACATCCCGGCCAGGATGCAGTCGGCCCCGGCATTAAAGGCATACGGGAAGGCGTCTTCCGGCGGGATTGCACCGGCGGCCATCACCTTGAACGCGATCCACGGCTTCTCGACACCCTGCATGAACTCGATCAGCTCGTCGGACTTCTTGCACCAGCACGAATACCAGGGCGACTTCTTGTCCATCACCATACTCGGATAGTTATGGTGGTGCAAGGTTTTGATGTAGAAATCGGCCGGCACCTTCTGCTTCTCGCACTCGACGACCACTTCGAGCAGATGTCCGCAAACTCCGCATGGAACGCCGTATGCCTTCACTGCCTCGACCGCCTTGCCGATCAGGTCCACCCGGCCGGCGCGAGCGTACTGATCGCCCCTGGCGCCCCAGATATAGATAGCGTCGCAGCCCCAGTCCAACAGCTTTTCCACTTCTGCGTTGAACTTGGCAAGGCCTTCTTCGAGTGGGGCGTATGGGCAAATGATCCACTGAATCTTGCCGTTGAGCTTCTCGCGATATTTTCGGAGCGGTTTCATGGAAGTCTGGTTGATCGAGCCGGACATCGTGTTGATTCCCATCGACTCGGCCAAGCGGAGCGTCTCAATCGCGCGCTCTTCGGTGTTGTAGTGTTTAGCCAGTGGAGTAACGTACTTCAGATCGCGGCTGTGCATGCAATGCTCGAACAGATTGCCGCCGAGAATCAAGCGGCTGACTTCCATGTCACCGATCTTCGCCGTTGGAAGACCGTCCTGTGGTTGCGGTGTCTCCGCACTGGATTGTTTCCCGACGGTGGATCCGGCAGCATGATCTCGGAGCCGGCGCTGGCCAAGCAGTTGAGTATCGGCCGCACGCCGGCATGAGAAGCAATCCAGCAGTTGCAGGTCGAGGGCCTGGTCGAGCGCGTGCCGCGGCGGGGGACGATCGTACGGACACCTAAGCGTCACGACATCGTCGAGTTGTACGAATTGCGTGAGGGGTTGGAGAGTTTCGCCGTGATGCTGGCGACCAAACGGATTACTCCGACCGACGTGGCAAAGCTCAATATGCTGTGCGAGCAGATAGAGCTGATTGCAAATCAAATGCAGCAGACCGGCATCAAGTTATTGGACGGCCCGATAATGCAGCGGTTCCTGGCCGCCGACATGGGGTTCCACATGCTGCTGATCGCCGCGGCGGTTCATGGCCGAACACATCCGCACCAGCCTGCGGGAAACGTTGGAGTACTACGACCGGATGCAAGCCAAGGCCGCCCAAGGTGAACCGATCCCCTTGTGTCTGCCCGAGGGCTTGTTGGAGGAACTTGACAGGATCGAAAAGGAATTCGGTTTGGGGGATTCCCCTTAGACCATGGTTCGATGAAGGAGCACGTAAGCGCCGTGGATAAACATAACAACGAGTAACTGTTTTGTGTTTCTTTTTCTTTTCTTTAAGGAGTAGAACGATGATTAGGAAAATTGTATTAGGGATGGCTTTGGTGACCGTGGTATCGGTGTCGATGCTGATGGTGGCCACTGCGCACGGTGAAATTATTGACCTGCGCACTCTGGTTAGTTCAAACACCTCGTTGATCCACCAATGGACGTTCGAGGGCGCAACCGACAACCTGAAGAAGGAGGACAAAAAGGGCAGCGAGGACCTGGAACTGGTTGGTGTGGGGACGGCGCCGAGTTTCATTACAGGCTGGGACTCCACGACGAAGTCCTCTCAATTCTTCGGCGGTGCCGCCTTCCGAAGCCCTATCGCCGGGTTCGTGCATCCCGAGGAGGGCACAGTCGAATTCCTCTATCGTCCGGATAACACAGACGGTGACAAACAGTACATCGGGACGTGCGCCGCCGGCAGCAACCGCCTGTACTACGGCACCACCTTCGGCCCAACTCCGTATGAGAACGGCCTCGCGTTTGGCAATGCTGCTTGGGGGAGTGCCACCAGAAGATACCTCACCGGCACTACGACCCCGGACATGGAGGTGGGCCACTGGTACTACGTGGCCGTCGTCCGTAGTCGTAGCGGTGCGACCATCAACGCTGATGTTTATTTGGCCGACCTCACCGAGGGCCAAACACAGCTCACCCACACGCTCCAGAACGCTTCGTTTGCGGCCTACGATACCAATTTCGGTGCCGAGAGGCTCGGGATCGGCTCGGCTTATGGAGGAGGCCAGTACTTCACCGGCGTTATGGATGAGGTGGCTTACTACAATAGCGAGCTTACCTCAACAGTGCTTCAGGATCATCTGGACGCGATCCATGTCCCGGAACCCTCGGCCTTCGTGCTGCTGTTAGGTTTGGGAATTGGTGGACTCTTCTGGGTCCTGCGCCACAAGAGAAGGAACTGACTTGCGTGGAGCCGGCCGTTCCGGTATACCGCAAGCCGTTTCGTCGGCCGGAGTTTGGCTCCGGTTGTGAAAGGTCCGGCGTCATTGCCGATGTGTGCGCCATGTCCACGCTTGTCGTGGGCATGGCGTCTTACATGTTGTATGGTAGTTCATGCCCCGGCCAAATGAAATTTTTGCGTGATTTTTGATAATAGCCGGGGGACAACGTCCCGCGGGTGCACTTACCGCGACGCGTTGCGTCCCGGCTATTTGGGCTGTTTTTTACAAAAATCACTTCAATTGGCTGAAGTGTTACATACTATTCTTTTATGCGACAAACCTGAGGAGGTAAAAATGATGTGGAAGTTTAGATGCATGTTGTTTTGGTTGGCATTGGGGACCGTGGCGATGCTGTTGCCCGGGCCGGTAAAGGCCGGCGGGCTTCAGCGAATCAAGTTTAACAACCCGGGCCTGGTGGTCGATCTGGGCGTGGGGCTTGTGGCCGTGCCGCTGCCGATGGATTACGACGGCGACGGCGACTACGACCTGGTGGTCACCGCCTCGCAGGACGTGCCGTACAGAGGCACGTATCTTTTCGAGAACCCCGGCGGTGAGGCGAACATGCCGGTGTTCAAACCGGCAGTTTCAGTCGGGAAGGCACATACCCACATCCGGCCGTCGTATGTGGACGGCCGGGTGCGCCTGCTCGTGCCCGCCGCGGAACTGGTCGATTTCCGGAAGAACCGGTTTGCCAAAGAGGTCAAGATATATCCGACCGATCTGATTCATCCCAACAGATGCCGACAGCGTGCCTGGCACTATTGCGATTATGATAGCGACGGCGCACTCGATCTGATTGTCGGCGTGGGCGACTGGACCGAATACGGCTGGGCGGACGCCTACAACGAAAAAGGCGAGTGGGTCCGTGGTCCCGGGCGCGGCTTCGTTTACCTGATCCGCAACAATGGCACCACGGCAGAGCCGGTGTATGCCGAACCCAGGAAGCTCACCGCCGGCGGCAAGCCGATTGAAGTGTATGCCATGCCTTCGCCGAACTTCGCCGACTTCGACGGTGACGGCGACCTGGACATTATCTGCGGCGAATTCCTCGACAAGATGACCTATTTCCAAAACACCGGCACGCGGACCGAACCGAAGTACACGGCAGGTCGGTTCATTGAGCACGACGGCCGACCAATACAAATCGACGGCTGCATGATCACGCCGGTGGCGTTCGACTGGGACAAAGACGGTGACATCGACTTGCTGGTCGGCGCAGAGGACGGACGGGTTGCGTTTGTGGAAAACACCGGCAAGCTGCTCGACGGTGTGCCGGTCTTCGCACCACCTTGCTTCTTTCAACAGGAAGCGAACGAGGTGAAGTTCGGCGTACTGGTCACGCCGGTCGGCGTGGACTTCGACGGCGACGGCGACGAGGACCTCCTCTGCGGCAACGCCTCCGGGTACATCGGGTTCATCGAGAACCTCGACGGCGGCAATCCGCCCAAATGGGCCGCGCCGAAGTATCTCGAAGCCGACGGCAAAATCATCCGCATCCAGGCAGGATACAACGGCTCGATCCAAGGCCCTTGCGAGGCCAAGTGGGGATACACCGCCTTGAGCGTGGCCGACTGGGACCACGACGGGCTGCCGGACCTGGTGGTCAACTCGATCTGGGGCAAGGTGGTGTGGTATCGCAACATCGGTACGCGGAAGTCGCCGAAGTTCGCCGCGGCCGAGATGATCGAAGTCCAGTGGCCCGGCAAACCGCCCAAACCCGCCTGGATCTGGTGGGAACCGCAGCCCAAGCAGCTCGCCACACAATGGCGGACTACGCCCGTGGCGATCGACTTTAACCGTGACGGACTGAACGACCTTGTGATGCTCGACCATGAAGGCTATTTGGCGTTTTTCGAGCGCAAGAAAGTGGACGGAAAGCTGCAACTGATGCCGCCCGAGCGGGTGTTCCGCAGCGAGGGCAAGTCGGTGTTCAGTTGGTGCCATGGCAGCCGCGGCGAAAAAACGGGTGGATTGCTGCGGCTGAACGACGCTACGACAGGGCTTAGTGGGCGTCGCAAACTATGCCTCGCCGACTGGGACGGCGACGGACGGATCGACCTGCTGGTGAACAGCTCCAACGCAAATTTCCTTTGCAATGTTTCCAGCAGGGACGGCATACACACCTTTCGCGACATGGGTAGGATTGGCAAGCGTGCACTTGCCGGTCACACGACCAGTCCGACCGTCGTCGATTGGGATAAAAACGGTGTGCCGGACCTGCTGGTCGGCGCCGAGGACGGGCACTTGTACTACCTGAAGAATCCGCATGACAAGGCCGCCGCGCGTTGACGGCCCGGCAAAGGAGAGCAATACGATGCGAAGGTTTCGCGGCTTCACGCTCGTAGAGCTTTTGGTGGTGATTGCGATCATCGGCATTCTGATCGCGTTGTTGCTACCGGCGGTTCAGGCTGCCCGGGAAGCCGCGCGACGAATGCAGTGCGCCAACAATCTCAAGCAGTTGGGCCTGGCGTTGCACAACTACGCGTCGGTTCACAGGGTGTTTCCACCCGGATTCATTTCTCCCGACATAAACGTTTGGCAAGAAGCGAGCGAGGGTGCGCAAGGCCAAAGCTGGATGCTGCAAATCCTGCCTTACATCGAGCAGGCCGCGCTGTTCGACAACTGGGACTTTACAAAGAACGTGCTGGGCAACGTTGCGGTGGCCCAGACCGACATTGCTTGCTTCTACTGTCCCAGCCGCCGCAACTACGTGCGAAGTAAAGACGTCAAAATCATGTTCCAAAACTGGACCAAGGGAGGGACTGATTACGGCGGCTGCGTGGGTGAAAGCAACTACTTCTACGACAACGGCAACCAGTCTGATCCACCTTTCGACCATCAGTGTAGCTGGCTCATCCCGCCTTTGAGAAACGAGTGCGGCATCTTCTATGCAAACAATACGACAAAATTTGCCGACATCAGCGACGGAACTACAAGTACGCTCTTGGTCGGCGAACTCCAGCGACTTTACCTTCAGCCAGGAGCCTACAGCCCGGGCGCCGGAACGAGTCTGGACGGCTGGGCGCCCGGCGGCGTGGCCAACCTGTTCGACACCGACCGCGACGCCGGCAGCAATCCGGGTGGAGTCAACAACTGGATGTTCGAGGCACCAGGCAGCGAGCACCCGGGCGGCGCCCAGTTTACAATGGCCGACGGCTCGGTGCGGTTTATCGACGAGAACGTCGACACGGGCGTGTTCGAAGACATGGGCAGCATGGCGGGCGACGAAGTGATTGACCTGCCGTAGTCCAACGCGGTGGTTAACCAGCGCGATTTTGATCTTGCTAAGTGGTGGCCGAAAAATAAAATGTGGGTAATACTTAAGCCATTTGAAGTAGTTTTCACACAAACTGTTAAATTACGCCCGTTTACGGGCGTTTCCGCCGCAGGCGGTATTAGGCCCGTCCTTTAGGACGGGTTGGCGAGGTCAAATTTTCACCCACATACTTTCAAGCAAAACTTCAGCCCCGTTTACGGGGCTTCTCGCTGTTCTTTTGGCTCAAGCCACTACAGCGAGAAGGCCCGTAAACGGGCCTGAACCTGATATTATAATGGTGAAAATTCCTTGCGAACTATCCCACCCGGCATAAATGCCGGGCCTAATACCGCCTGCGGCGGAAAGGACCGTAAACGGCCCTTGTTACGAACCCATTTCAGATGGCTGAAGTGTTACACGTTAAGTTATTTCTCGGCTGGTACTAGCGCGTCTATGATACAAGGAAAAGAGATATCGGTTTGCAACAACTACCCACCATCGATATTGCCGTACTGTTGATTTACCTTGCCGGTGTGGTGGGGTTCGGTTGCTGGTTCGTGCGCCGCAGCCGCACCACCGAAGGATTCATGGCGGCCGGTCGGTCGTTGCCGGGCTGGGCGGTGGGACTGTCGATCTTCGGCACGTACGTCAGCAGCATCAGCTTTTTGGCGCTTCCGGGCAAGGCGTATAGCGACAACTGGAACCCGTTCGTATTCAGCCTGGCGTTGCCGGTTGCGGCATTCCTGGCGGTGCGATACTTTGTGCCGTTTTACCGCACCGGCGGCGAAATATCCGCATATAACCACCTCGAGCACCGCTTCGGCGCTTGGGCACGCACCTACGCAGTGATCTGCTACCTGCTGACTCAACTGGCTCGGATGGGCACGATTATGTACCTGGTCGCGCTGGCCCTGTCGCCGTTGACCGGCTGGGATGTGGCGACCATCATCCTGGTAACAGGGGTCCTGGTAACATTTTACACGCTGCTGGGCGGTATCAAGGCGGTAATATGGACCGACGTGGTGCAGAGCATCGTGCTGACGGTCGGTGCGCTGGTTTGCATGGTGCTGTTGCTGCTCGACATGCCGGAAGGGCCGGGGCAGATATTCCGCATCGCCGCCGAGCACGGCAAGTTCAGCCTGGGCAGCTTCGGGCCGTCGTTGGCCGAGCCGACCTTTTGGGTAGTGTTGGCCTACGGCCTGACGATCAACCTCCAGAATTTCGGGATCGACCAGAGCTACGTGCAGCGGTACATTACTGCAAGCAGCGACGCCGAGGCGACCAAGAGCGTGTGGCTGGGTGCGATGTTGTACTTGCCCATCTCTGCGGTATTGTTTTTCATCGGCACGGCGCTATTTGCATTTTACACGGCCCAGCCGGATTTGTTGCCGGGGACGGCCGACGTTGCTGTAAAGCCCGACACCGTATTCCCGCACTTTATTGTCACCCGGTTGCCGGTCGGCATTGTCGGGCTGCTGATTGCCGCGATTTTCGCCGCCGCCATGAGCAGCGTCGATTCGAGCCTGAACAGCTCCGCAACGCTGGTGTTGTGCGACATCTACAAGCGGTACTTCCGCTCGAGCGCCGGCGGGCGCGAGTCGATGTGTGTTCTGTATACCACGACGCTGGTGTGGGGTGTGCTGGGTACTGCTGCGGCCTTGGCCATGATGCAAGTCAAAAGCGCGTTGGATGCCTGGTGGCAACTCTCCAGCATCTTCAGCGGCGGCATGTTGGGCTTGTTTCTGTTGGGCTTGATCTCCCGCAGGGCCAAGAACCCCGCCGCCGCGACCGGCGTGCTGATTGGGATACTTGTGATCGTTTGGATGACGTTCTCGCCGACGTGGACCGGACGGCTCGCACCGCTGCGCAGCCCGTTCCATAGCTTCATGATTATAGTCGTCGGAACGCTGACGATACTGTTGGTTGGGCTGGTGGTCAGCCGGTTTGGAAAATTGACAGCTAAAAGCCCACCGACTGCATCGGGGGAGTGCGAAACCGCAAGCGACTGATTTCATAAGAATTGAGGAAAGACAGATGCCATCATCACCACACGTCGCACTGGGATTGGACTTCGGCACCGAGTCGGTTAGGGCGCTGATAGTCGATCTCGACGGCAACGAACACGGCTCGGCAACGGCCAAGTACAAACACGGCCAACTCATCAACACCCTGCCAGGCACGGGCGAGAAGCTGCCGCCGGACTTCGCATTGCAACATCCGATCGACTGGATCGACAGTTCGGCCAAGGCGGTTCGCAGAACGATGAAACGGGCCGCGTTGGACGGCCGCGCGGTGATTGGCATCGGCGTGGATTTTACAAGCTGCACAATGCTGCCGGCGCTGGGCGACGGTACTCCGCTGTGTATGATGGAACGAATGACCGGCGAAAAGTACGCCTGGCCGAAGCTCTGGAAACACCACGCCGCCAAGCGACAGACCGATCGGATCAACCGAATCGCCAAAGGCCGCAAGGAAAAATGGCTGTGCGACTACGGCGGAATCATCGGGCTGGAATGGTTCTTCCCGAAGGTGCTCGAAACGCTCGAAGAAGCGCCGGCGGTGTACGACGCAGCGGAAGTCTGGGTCGAGGGCGGCGACTGGTACGTGTGGCGACTGGTCGGCTGTGATGCGAACGACCTGCCGCGCTCGACGTGCCAGGCCGGTTACAAGGCCATGTGGAGCCGGGCCGACGGCTACCCGTCGCGTGCGTTCTTTAAGGCGTTGAATCCGAAGACGGCCGACCTTGTGCGCGATAAGATGCCGGGGCGGTTGTTGGCGCCCGGTCAGTCTGCCGGCGAGTTGTGCGAGAAATCGGCAAAGAAACTTGGCCTGCGGCCGGGAATTCCAGTCAGCGCCGCGACAATCGACGCACACGCCGGGGTGCCCGGGGCGGGCGTGGCGGGCGCCGGCACACTGGTCATGGTGTTGGGCACAAGCAGTTGTCACATGCTCAATGCGACCGAGAAAAAGTACGTGCCCGGCGTGGCCGGAGTAGTCCATGGTGGAATACTGCCCGGGTTGTACGGCTACGAAACAGGCCAGGCGGCCGTAGGCGACGCATTCGATTGGCTGCGACGGACGGTCGGACATCGCAACTTCGAGAGGCTCAGCCGCGAGGCCGATGCCTTATCGCCGGGCGCCGACGGGGTGCTCTGCCTGGACTGGTTCAACGGGTGTCGCACGCCGCTTATGGACGGTTCGCTCACCGGTGCGTTTACCGGGCTGACGCTCAACCACGGCCCGCATTACATGTATCGGGCATTGTTGGAGTCCTCGGCGTTTGGGTTGCGGTGGATCGTCGAGATTCTGCGAGAAAGCGGCGTGCCCGTGCGGCGGTTCGTCGCCACTGGCGGCCTGCCGCACCATAATCCATTGCTGGTGCAGTTATATGCCGACGTGCTTGGGCAAACGATTACCGTTCCTTCCGCGAAACAAGGTCCTGCACTCGGCGCGGCCGTACTCGGGGTCCTTGCCGCCGGTCGCAACGCCGGCGGCTTCGCTTCCGCTTCACAAGCGGTCCGTGCAATGGCCGGGCCAAGAAAGGACCTGCCGCAACGCCAACCAAGGGTCGTCAAGCCAAACCGTGGCGTCCGCAAGGCATACGATAAAATATATCAACATTACAGAGACCTTGTCGAGGTAGTTAGGGGCCAGGGGCCAGGGGCTAGGGATCAGGGGCTAGGGGGCAGGGGCCAGGGATTAGGATTGGGGATTAGAAAATGACTACATTACCAAAACCGCTGTGCGGCATTGTTGCGCCCATGATTACTCCGCTGTCGGATCGCGATACGTTGGACACCGACGGCCTGGAACGATTGATTGAACACCTAATTGCAGGCAACGTCTCCGGACTGTTCATACTGGGTACTACCGGCGAGGCGCCGAGTTTGAGTTATCGGCTGCGAAGGGAATTGATCGTTCAGGTTTGTCGACAGGTTGCCGATCGCGTACCGGTGTTGGTGGGTGTAACCGACACTGCGTTCGTCGAGTCGGTCAAGCTTGCGCACTACGCGGCAGACACCGGCGCTTCGGCGGTCGTGCTTGCGGCGCCGTACTATTTCCCGGCCGGCCAGTCGGAACTGCTCGAATACGTTCGACACATTGCGGTGGAGACGGAGGCGTTTGCGGCGGAGCAAACCTGTGTCCGCAGCTATACGTCGATCTTTATCGCTCGGCAACAAGTCGCGATCTGAACCGCATCGACGAACTGCATGCAAAGGTCATGCACATTGCGGAGACCATTTACACAGTCGGCAATCACGAATCGAGTTCTATTAAAGGGCTGAAGTGTGCCCTGTCGCTTTTGGGGATATGCAACGATTTTATGGCAGAGCCGTTCCGCGCCTTCCAGAGCGCGGATCGGGACTTGATACGCCGGCGCCTGGCCAAGTTGGGACTTCTGCCGCATCAGCCTAAGGCGGTCGAATTGCGGATCGACAGTGAGTCGTCAAGCAAAGAATTACCGATGCGCAAGCAACAGTGGAGCCAAGTACTACAGATAGAATCTGATAGTGGATCAGCAGAGGGAACACATCGTTGACAACAACCAGACTATGGCCCACAGTAATGACACATTTCCTTCAACCGGCTGTTTCCAACCAGTCCAGCGAGGCTGTCGACCACCTGCCTCATTTGCTGGCACAGCAAGCGTTCTATCCTTCCCGTTCCCTGAGCCTCACGTAGTCCGGGAGCAACTCCGGCGCTTCCCAGTAGCGTGGAATCATGCGGAACTGGAAATCCACGAACTTCCGGGCCTCCTCGTCTCGTTTGTAGTTGTGAAACGCATGGAGCGCGGTGCAAATTGTGTTGCGCACGATCGGATTCAGTTCCATCATCTGCTTATCGGTCAGGTGTTCGCAATGGAAATCTTCCATCGCGTTGCGAACTACCATAGCGATGTACGTGGCAAAATGCTGTGTCTCTTTCGTGAGTGACGGTGTCTTGGTGTTGCTCATTTTCGGCCCCTATTTCTGTCCCAGATACAACCCACCAGCGGACTCCCAACAACGTGTGAGCAAGGGGTGGAGGTCAGATCCAAGGACAGCCCAAACTTTTGGCCCGTGCGGGAGTTCGTCGTCTGGTACGCCAACCGCTGACTCGGATGGTTAGTGCGCCGCGGCGTGCCTGGCTGCCACCAGCCTTCATCTTGTGAGTGGATGCCGGTGGGCGTATATTGATTTTTTCGCGTGTTGGTCCACCTCGAATGATAGCGCGGGACGAGATTCTTCCAGAACTGGGAACCGAGGGTGTCGTAGACAGCATAACATTCATCTGGCGTTTCCTGCTTCACCCGGAGGCGAGATCGAGTTGCGCCAAAGCGGTCGTCAGCGATATTG
>DAOWNK010000237.1 GCA_030642635.1 Pirellulales bacterium | reverse complement strand
CTGACGTTTGTAAAGGGCAAACAGGACGAAACCCGGTGGGCCGACCGGAAGTGGGTGGGCACGACCGGGCGTGAGCGGAGGGCCGAAGCACCGAGACACGTCGAGCGGATCACCCGCCTTGCAACCGATGTAATAGAAAACACAGACGACGCGGAAGGCGGCATACTACTGGCAGGCGCCGTCGGAAATATCCACGAGAAAGACGGTTTGTTCGGTACGGCAATCCGCCTGGCCGGAGAGCCGACGTCGGTCATCGTGATGAGCGACCGTCCGCTGCCGTTTGCAGCAAAGTCACAAGTACTACTGCTTGGCGGCATCATAACCAACCCTGCCGAAAACCTCGCCGGTTACAACGGCAGCAAAGAATTTCTCATCTGGGTCGGCACGGCGGTACAGCAGTAGGCGGCAGGCGGCGAGGCGGCGAGGCGGCCACTATTTCAAATGGCTGAAATACCAAAATTCATATACTTCGATCTCGGCAACGTGCTGGTCAACTTCAGCACCGATCGAATGCTCCGTCAGATGGGCGAGGCGGCGGGTGTCGAGCCGATGAAAATAAGGGACGTTGTATTCGGCAGCGGATTACAAAGACAGTTGGAAACCGGCCGGATCACCGCTGGACGGTTCTACGAGACATTCTGTGAAGCGACCGGCGCCAAGGCGGATTACGACGCACTGGTGAGTGCCTGCAACGATATTTTCGAGTTGAACCTCTCGATGCTGCCGGTGGTCGCCGTGCTCCGGCAGGCCGGCTATCGCTTGGGCATCCTGTCGAACACGTGCCGGCACCATTGGGAGCACTGCCGCAAGCGATTCCGGATCATTGACAATGAGTTTTCGACGTATGCGCTAAGTTACCGGATCGGGGCGATGAAGCCCAGCGGGGATATCTTCCATGCCGCCGCAGAGTTGGCCGGCGTGGAGCCGGGCGAGATATTCTTCGCCGACGACATTGCAGAGCACGTCGCCGGCGCCCGGGCCGCCGGACTGGACGCCGTACAGTACACCTCTACGCCGCAGTTAGTTGTCGAGTTGCACAAACGCGGAGTGCAGTTTAATTATTAACTTCAGCCGCTTGCGGCTTCGCAGTTATGGGAGACCGACGATGACAGTCGAAAAGCTGAACATACCTCGCATCGACGGCACACGCGACGATATACTTCAGTCCATGGCCGAGCTGCGCCGCAGGCTCAGCCCGCAAGGAAACGTTGTTAGTGAAGCCGGCCGGAGACTTACAGTCGAGGTATTCGGCCGGCCGCTCTCGCCAATTCAGGTGGTCGAGCGAATCTGCGGCGACGTGCAACAGTACCGCCTCGATGCGGTGCTGGACTACTGCAAGCGAATCGACAAGGTCGAGCTAACCGCCGAGACCGTCCGAGTGCCCGAGGAGGAACTGGATAAGGCACATGCCGAGGCCGACCGGGAACTGCTCGAATCGGTCCGGCGTGTGCAAGGGCGCATCCGAAATTTCCAGCAGGCTATTCTGCACAGCGACGTCCGGCTGGACCGGCACGACGGGTACCTGGTGCAGCGCTACCGGCCGCTGGATCGTGTGGGAATCTGCGTGCCCGGCGGTGCTGCGGCGTATCCGTCCACGGTGCTGATGACGGCCGTGCCTGCCCAGGTGGCCGGTGTAAAACAAATTGCCGTGGTCGCCCCGCCCACCAGGTTCGGCGCCTACAACCGCGACGTGCTGGCCACTTGCCGCGAGCTGGGAATCACGGAAGTCTATCGACTCGGCGGCGCCCAGGCCGTGGCCGCGTTGGCCTATGGTGTGGAAGGGATACCGCAGGTGGACAAGATCGTTGGGCCGGGAAACCTGTTCGTTGCCTTGGCCAAAAAACTCGTCTACGGCGAAGTAGATATCGACTCGATCGCCGGCCCCAGCGAGGTGGTGGTGATAGTAGATGCCTCGACCAAGCCTGCGTATACAGCGTCGGACCTGATCGCCCAGGCCGAGCACTCACCGGGGGCAAGCGTGTTGATCGGCTGGGACGCGGCGGCGTTGGATGCGACTGTTGCCGAACTCGAACGCCAGTTGAGCGTGCTTGAACGCGGCGAGCTTGCCCGGCAAAGCCTGGAGGAATTCGGTGCGGTGATACTCGCCCGAGACGCCGAGGAGGCATGTCGGCTGGCCAACCTGATTGCACCGGAGCACCTGCACATCGCCACGGAGGACGCCGACCATCTGGCGGAAAAGATTCACCATGCCGGCGCGATATTCCTTGGCAACTATACGCCGGTCGCGCTGGGCGACTATGCGGCCGGGCCGTCGCACGTGCTGCCCACCAGCGGTACGGCCCGATTCGCCAGCGGACTGTCGGCAAACGATTTTTTGCGGACCAGTAGTATCCTACACTTCACAAAGAATGGTATGATGAACCTCGCGCCGGACGTGCAAGTGCTGGCGACCAAGGAAGGGTTGACCGCGCATCGGGCGAGCGTGGAGGTTAGAATGAAGGTGGAAGGTGGAAAAATGAAGGCGGAATAATGAATGGTATGTTCATGTTAGTGATGATATCAATGAAATCAAGTGGCACCGGCGTCTCGCCGGTGGTGCATAAGTAATAGGTATTACTTCGAGTTGCATCACACCGGCGGGACGCCGGTGCCACTGATTCTGCCCCTTAATTCAACGGTATTGCCCCTAGCCCCCAATCCCCATGTCCTACTTCCGAGCAGAAATCGAAGCGATGGCCGGCTATGTGCCGGGCGAGCAGCCGCACAGCGGCGAGTTCATCAAACTGAATACCAACGAGAACCCATATCCGCCCTCGCCGGCAGTTATTCGGGCAATCGAGGAAGCCGCACGAGATGGGTTGCAAAAATATCCCGACCCGACGGCCGAGGTGTTTCGCCGCAAGGCGGCCGAACTGTTCGGTGTCGAGCCGAATTGGATCATGGCCGGCAACGGCAGCGACGACATACTGACGATCGCCACGCGCGCGTTCGTCGCAGAAGACCGACTACTACGGCTGCCGTACCCGAGCTACATACTCTACGAAACTCTGGCACAAATCCAGGGCGCCCGAAGCGAGCAGATAAACTTCAACACGGACTGGTCGCTGCCGGAGACGTTCGGCCGGTCGAGCGACGATCTGCGGCTGGTCTTTCTGCCCAATCCGAACAGCCCGTCCGGCACGATCGTTCCGCCGGAGCAAGTATTGGAGCTTGCCGAGCGATTGCCGTGCCCGGTGTTGGTCGATGAGGCGTACGTCGATTTTGCGGATGTAAACTGCCTTGGGTTGGTCGCACAAAACGAGAAGATTTTGATTTTGCGTTCGTTAAGCAAATCGTACGCGTTGGCCGGCTTGCGGTTTGGGTTTGTAGTAGCTCAGCCGCAGATAATCGAGCAGCTTGTCAAGGTAAAGGACTCGTACAACTGCGATATGCTGTCGATTGCCGCTGCGACGGCCGCCATAGACGACCAAAAGTGGCTGGCGGAAAACCGTGCGAAGATACTGGCTACCCGCGAGCGATTGGTCGTCGGGATGCGGGATTTAGGGTTTGTAACGGTCGATTCGCAGGCAAACTTTACCTGGAATACCCATCCCGACCTGCCTGTAAAACCGCTCTATGAGAGGCTCAAACGAGACCGCATACTGGTCCGATACATGGACTATCCGGGTTGGGGCGACGGACTGCGAATTACCGTCGGCACCAACCAGCAGATCGACGCGTGCCTGGAACGGCTTCGCCGGATTGTTTAGAATGGTTTAGCCGCCGTGTCCACGCGGCGTTGTTGTTCCCGACGTAGACGTCGGGGCTAAACGGAAAGTTGCCACCATGTCACGTTCCGCCAAAATCACACGCAAAACGACCGAAACCGACATCGAGTTGGAACTGAACCTTGACGGTATCGGCGAGGCCCAGCCGGACACGGGGATCGGCTTCCTCGATCACATGCTGTCGCTTTTCGCCAAGCACGGCGCGTTCGACCTGACCGTCAAGGCCAACGGCGACCTGGACGTCGATCAGCATCACACGGTCGAGGACGTTGGAATTTGCCTGGGCCGGGCGTTCCGAGAGGCGCTTGGTGAGAAGTCGGGAATCCGCCGCTACGGCCACTTCACCCTGCCGATGGAAGAGACGTTGGCCACCAGCGCGGCGGACTTCGGCGGCCGAGCGTTTTTCGTCTTCGAGGCCGAATTCCCCACGTCCAAGATCGGCGAGTTCGACAGCGAACTGGTCGCCGACTTCTGGCAGGCGTTTTCGGCCAATGCCCTGTGCAACCTGCACCTGATCGTCCACTACGGACGCAACAGCCACCACATGGCCGAGTGCATTTTCAAGGCCGCCGCCAAGTCGTTGCGGATGGCCGTCGAGGCCGACCCGCGAGTTACAGACGTGCCGAGCACGAAGGGGACGCTTTGATTATGCCGGCGGCTTTGGAACATATTCTCGACGTCCTTGAAGAGAACCGGGACACTATCCGCGGTTTCGGCGTCCGGCGTCTTGGGATATTCGGGTCTTGTGCACGAGGTGAAGAGACCGCTTCGAGCGACCTCGATTTTGTCGTCGAACTGGAAACGAAATCGTTTGATGCGTATATGGAGCTGAAATTCTTCCTGGAAGATATGTTCGATTGTTCGGTCGATCTAGTGCTGGAAGACACGATCAAACCGCGATTGCGGCCGTACATCATGGAGGAATTGGTTGATGTCCCGGGATTATAAAAGGTTGCAAAAAGGGTTGCAAAAAGGGGTCAGAACTATTTAATCAGAGCAAAAATAGTTCTGACCCAATCCTGTTCGGTACGACATTTGCTAGCCGGTTTTTGTGCTCGTATGGCACGCGATTTGCGCCATGCTGTTGCTGTGGCAATTTCACTGTCATTATGGCAGGGCGTGCGATGGCTGGCAAGAAACGCAAGAAAATCAAATCCAAAGACATCACTGGGCTGAAGTATTTCGATCAGCTCGGGCCGCTGCTGGAACGGCTTCACGATGTCGG
>DAOWNK010000084.1 GCA_030642635.1 Pirellulales bacterium | reverse complement strand
TTGCACGGGCGAGAATACCCCGGCACGGGAATCGGGCTGGCGGTGTGCAAAAAGATTGTCGAGCAGCATGGTGGACGCATCTGGGTGGAGTCGGAACCCGGCAGTGGCACGACCATCTCGCTCACACTGGCCTAGGGTGAAACCATCTCGTAGTAGTGGAAAAGGTCGTTTAGCCGCCGTGCTTGCACGGCGTGTAGGCGATGTTGCTCACCAGCGAGCCGCCGGGTTTATCCCGGCGTAAAGTAAGCGCGGGGACAAGCCCCGTGGCTCGCCACCGACGCGCTGGGCAAGCCCAGCGGCTAAACTCCCCTATCTCCTCTCTCTTCAGCATCAAAAAGCGGCCATGCCAGCGACCCACCAATTCGGGTGCCCCTCCTGGAATTTGCTCTTGGGAGATTCGGGCTGGCATAGTACAATTACGGTCGAATAGCAATCTTTAACGCGGCAGCTACGGTCCGCCTTCGGAAATCACCGTCGCCGCACATTGATGGGCACGATAACGCTTCTTCCATCAAAAAACGGTAATACGTGATGTCGTGGCTGCGGTTTAATATGGCTGGAAAGTCAAACAAGGAGAGCCATGTCATGATGCGGAATACCATCTTGTTGGCCGACGACGAACCCGCCCACGCAAAATTGATCGAACTGGCAATCGGGCGAGTGAACGGGAATTGCCGACTCGACGTGGTCAGCAACGGCACGGAAGTGATCGATTATTTGTTTGCCACCGGATCGTTTATCGACCGCGACCCCCAAAAGGTTCCCAATCTGATTCTGCTGAACCTGAAGATGCCAAAAATGGGTGCTTTGCAAGTGTTGCAGGTGTTGCAACGCGTTCGCACCGACAGTCTTAACATACTGCCGCCGGTGGTGATCCTAACCTCGTCTGCCAGTGAGGTCGACATGGTTGAGGCATACCGACTGGGTGCACGCAGCTTCATCCGCAAACCGATCGATTTTTCGCAGTTGGTCGAGGTAATGCAGCAGATAGTGCGTTACTGGCTCGATTTGAACCAATCGCCAAGTTCAAATCGACTCAATCAGCGCTGGTGTAATTCGCGCACGCTGCAATGCCAAAATAGCGGAATCTGAACAAAATTCAATTCCCCAGTGGACAGGGGCGGGATTGAACCGCCGACACCTGGATTTTCAGTCCAGTGCTCTACCAACTGAGCTACCTGTCCGCATTTCATACAATATACAGCCCGACCGGTGATTGTCAACTCGCCGGCAATGCCGGTGGTGGACTACCTGTACCAAACAGCAATTGCATCAGCAACCAAATCACCAACACGGCAACTACCAACGAGGAAATCAGGACCAATATCATAAGCGGACGTGTAATTGATCTGAGCAGCGAACTTGCAGTTAATCTGTCGACCAGGTTGGTCGTTTCCACCTCCAGGCTGGCGCTGTCCTCCTCATCCGGCAGCGGTTTGGGCATTTCGGGAAAATTGGCTTGTGTTTGTGAAGGCACTACCGGAGGTGCTATTATCGGAGGCGCCGTTGCCACTACCGGCGGCGAGTCGCCTGTAAACGCCGCAGGCGACGAGGACAGTATCGAACGGTCTATCCATGGCAGCAACCGCTCCATTACAACGGCTGCCGAGGGGATTCGCTGTGCCGGCTCTTTCGCCATCATGTCGGCTATTATGTCGACAAACTCGTCGCTTAGCTTGCTGTTCAGCCGCCTGGGGTCCAACGGCCGCAGTTTGCAATGTGCCCGGGCCTTATCAGAGGTCGTACCGCCGGGAAACGGCACATTGCCCGTGACCGCATAATACAGCGTACACCCTAGCGAATAGATGTCCCAGGCAGGCGTAGGTTCCCAAGGCGATTCGACGTGGTCGGGCGGCAGGTAATCGGCTGTGCCTACCACCTTGCCGAACCGAGGGTCGTTCTCGACGTCGCCTTCAAGAGGTCCGGCAAGGCCCAAGTCGGAGAGCTTCGCATATCCGTCCGGTGTGACCAATACGTTGCCCGGTTTTATGTCGCGATGAATCAGCCCTTGGCTGTGTGCGTACTGAAGCCCCTCGGCCACTTGATATATAATGTTGGCGGCTTTTTTCATGCTCAGCGGGCCGTCGCGACGGACAAGCTTGCGGAGATCGCCGCCTGAAACGTATTCGGTGACCAGATAGTAAACGTTGCCGTCATATCCGGCATCTATTGCCTTGACCAGTCTCGGGTGGTTCAGCCGCGCCATGGCGCGGATTTCGCGAGTGAAGTTGGCCACGGCATCGGGCGTAGACTTGCTCAGCGGCAGCACCTTGACGGCGACGATACGCCCCATCACACTGTGTTCGGCCTTGAATACCTGGCCCATGCCGCCGGAGCCGATCGAATCGACGATCCAATAAGGTCCCAGATTGAACTTTGTTCGGCCGTCGAGCAGTTGTTTCGCCTGCCAAAGGTTCAGCCGTCCAAGCTCGACGAGCCGGTCGGCCAGTTGCTCGTCGGTCAGTGGCGCCTTCTGCTGAGATTCGTCACCCTCCGACCAGCGCCCGCCGGTGCGCGCCTCATCGAGTTGCTGCTCGGTCAGCAGGCCGCTGGCCAAGGCGCTTTGCTCGAACGGTGATCTGTCGGAGGTGGTCATTGGTTAGGGGCCAGGGGCCAGGGGTCAGGGGCCAGGGACTGGGGAAATTTTCAATTTCCCCCTCTTCTCTGGCCCCTGACCCCTAGCCCCTAATCTATCAGCCACACCGCAAGCTGCCCAGGCGTCCGGCAACGGGGCTTCCAACTCCAACCGCTCGCCGCTTGTCGGGTGTGTGACGACCAACCCTCGGGCGTGCAGTGCGATACCTGCCGGCCAGCGTCGATTGCTGCCGTACTTACGGTCGCCGATGATCGGCCAGCCGCGATCGGCAAGCTGAAGCCGGATTTGGTGCTTCCGCCCTGTGTCCAATAATACCTCCAATAACGACATGTCGCCGAGAGTTTTCAACCGTTTGTACAAGAGCCTGGCCTCCTTGGCGCCCGGCAATTTCGGCCCGACGATGTGCATCCGCCGGTGCCGCTCGTCGTGACCGACCCAATCGACGCACCGGTCGGTCTCCGGAGCGACGTTTCCCTCGACCAACGCCCAATACGTCTTTTCGACCGCACCGGTGCGGAACTGCTCGGTCATCCGTCGTGCGGCCTTGCTCGTACGGGCAATCAGCACCACGCCGGTCACCGGTGCGTCGAGCCGGCTCATCACGCCCAAATAGACGTTTCCCGGCTTTGCATACTTCTGCTTGACATACTCCTTTGCGATTGCCAGCAACGTCGGCCTTCCGGCAGGTGTACCCATGGTCGCCAACGCGGCAGGTTTATTTACAACCAGCAGATGGTTATCCTCGTAGAGAACGTCGAGCGTAGTTGGATTCATGGCGATAAGCATTTTTATAATGTACGATTGTGCTCCATCGGCAGTATCTTGTCAACTGTGGAACTGTGCCCGGCCCACCTTTTTAGACCGGAAGAGGTTATGGTATAATAGTTCAATGCGGTCAATTTAACTCAAGGTATACGGGCTGATAGACATTCGCAGTTCTCTGGAGGTGGCATAAATGAAAATGCAAAAGTCGTTCGACTGTGTCGAAATGAAAAATACCATCCAGGCCCAACCGCAGCAACAATGGGAAGCATTAACCGAATCACAAATCCGCACCGAGATTCAGGAACATCAGGCGACTTCAGACGATGAAGTCGCTAAGTGGTGGCGATCTGTTCGGGCAACAAAACAAAGGCCGTGAAAGGTAAGAGTCGGTTACCGCCCGGAGTTCGCTAGTTGGACTATCGCAAAACAATCACCACTCCAATTACCACTCCAATCACTACTAAAATCACCGCTTCAATCGTACTTGTCTTCAATTTGCATGTTGGTTCGGTTTGTCTCAACGATCTTTCTAATTGTTTCACTGCCAAAATCGAACCATCCACAAGGGCCTTTGCAAAAATATGGCTAAAGGATATGACAATGCTCCTTATGCTCAAATCAATTACCCAGGTTGCTCTTTCAAGTATAGAATATTCGGTAACACTTCAAGAGAATTATACTATACCGTTCATGGGCAGTTTTGCAACCCCCCAATTGAAAAAGTCGGCCCGATGTGGTCTATTTGTTATTCGCAATATTTCAGCCGTCTGAAGTATTTCGTGATTTCGTCATTTCGGGCTTTCGTGATATTCTTGCGAGTCTAATCCAGTTGAATCACGAAAACCCGAAATGACGGAAATGCGGAAATCGGAGCGCCTGATGAACAAAAACTGCGGAAAGGCTTGCCAATCGCGTCGGCAGCGAGCCGCGGGGCTTGTCCCCGCGCTTACTTTGCGCCGGGATAAACCCGGCGGCTCGCTGGTAAATAACGCTACTTCACGCGCCGTGCAAGCACGGCGGCTAAATGGGTAAAAAGGAATATGTTCAACCCAGTCGAAAGCTCCGTCTCGTTCCCGAAGTTGGAAGAATCGATTGCCCGGTTCTGGCGGCAGCGGCAGATTTACGAGAAATCGCTTGCCGCACGTGCCGAAGCCCCGGCGTTTGTGTTCTATGATGGGCCTCCCACGGCAAACGGCCTACCACACCCCGGCCACTGCCTGACCAGGGCGATCAAGGACCTTTTCCCACGCTACAAGACCATGCGCGGATACCGCTGCGATCGCAAAGGCGGCTGGGACACCCACGGACTGCCGGTCGAGGTCGAGGTTTGCAAGGAACTGGGCATCCACAGCAAGGAGGAGATCGAGGCGTACGGCATCGAGCCGTTCATCCATAAATGCGTCGAGAGCGTCTTCCGTTATACCAAGGAATGGGAAGAGCTGACCGAGCGGCTGGGGTTCTGGATCCATCTGGACGAGGCATACGTCACATTCCACCAAAGCTACGTCGAGAGCGTATGGTGGGCGCTGAAAAACCTCTTCGACCGCGGGCTGCTCTACCAGGGTCACAAAATCGTCTGGTGGTGGGCACAAGGCGGCACGGCGCTTAGCGCCGGCGAGGTGGGCCAGGGATACCGCGAGGTGGCCGACCCGAGCGTCTATGTGCGTTTCCCGTTGGTCGAGGAAGGGGACAGTCCCATTTTTGCTACGCAAAAATCGGGACAGTCCCCAATGCAAATGCACGATACCGATCTGCTGGTATGGACCACCACACCGTGGACGCTGCCGAGCAACCAGTTCGCTGCGGTCAAGCCGGAACTGGAATATTCGGTCGTGGCGGTCGAGGGCGAATCGCGCAATCTGATAATGGCCTCGGCCCTGGTCGAGAAGATTGCCGCGAAATCGAAAAAGGACCTTGCGGTCGTCTCTACACTCATCGGCAGTGAGCTTGTGGGCCGGCGATACGTGCCGCCGTTCGATTACTACTACAAAACCGACGGCCGGCGACAAGGAAAATTGAAAACCGGCGGCCGAGAGCATATCGCATGGCGCGTGGTGGCGGCCGATTTCGTCACCACCGACAGCGGCACGGGCATCGTGCACCAGGCCCCGGCGTTCGGCGAGGTCGACTACGACGTGCTGACGGCCGAGCAGGAGAGGTTCGTTGAGGACAACGGACCGCCGCTTATCTGTTCGGTCGCACCCGACGGCACGTTCACCGCCGAGACGCCCGAGTTTCAGGGCCGCTGGGTAAAGGAAGCCGACGGAGATATCGCCCGGCAAATGAGGGCAGAGGGTGCGCTCTTCCACCAAGAGCAGTACCTGCACGACTACCCGTTCTGCTGGCGTGCGGAAGAGGACCCGCTTATACAGTACCCACGCCGTAGCTGGTTCATCCGCACCACACAGTTCAAAGACAAGATGCTTGCGAATAACGCCCTGATCAACTGGCTGCCCGAGCACATTCAGGATGGCCGGTTCGGCAACTTCCTGGAGACGAACGTCGATTGGGCCTTGTCGCGCGAACGATACTGGGGCACCCCGCTGCCGATCTGGGTTTGCGAAAAAACCGGCTACATGGAGGCGGTCTGCTGCTACGACGAACTGATGGCCAAGCCGGGCGTCGATGGTATGGAAGTCTGGCGAGAAGCAAAGCAAAAAAATCCCGATCTGTCAGACGATCTGAAAATACACAAGCCGTATATCGACGCCGTTACCTACGATTCACCCAAGGCGCCTGGCGCACGGATGCGACGTGTTTCGGAAGTGATCGACTGCTGGTTCGACTCCGGAGCCATGCCGTTCGCCCAATGGGGTTATCCGAACCAGGAGGGATCGAAGGAGCGTTTTGCGGCCCAGTTCCCGGCCGATTTCATTAGCGAGGCGATCGACCAGACCCGCGGCTGGTTCTACAGCCTGTTGGCAATCAGTACATTGTTGTTTAGCGAGGAGGGGACAGGGGAAGGGGGAAGGAACCAGGGGCCAGAGGCTAGGGGCCAGGGACCAGGGACCGGAAATCCCCCTTTCCCCTTCCCCCTTCCCCCTTCCTCCTATCCTCACCCGTACCGCAACTGCGTGGTGTTGGGGCTGATGCTCGGCGAAGACGGCGGGAAAATGTCCAAGAGCAAGCGGAACTATCGCGAGCCGAACGAGATTTTCGACCGCTACGGCGCCGACGCACTGCGATGGTTCTTCTTCGCTAACCAGCCGCCGTGGACCTCGATCCGATACAGCGAGCAATCCATCAAGGCGACTATCCCGGAGTTTCTGATTAAGCTGTGGAACGTCTACAGTTTCTTCGTCATCTACGCGAACATCGACGGTTTCGACCCTGCGGCGTCGATCTCCGGCAAGGCCGGCCGGTTGGACTCCAAGGTGCTGGCCACGGCCGACGGATACCGTTCGATCCTTGAGCGCGGCGAGCTGGACCGCTGGGTGCTGAGCGAACTGAACAGTACGGCAACGGCGGTCGTCCAGCGGATGGACCGCTACGACAACTACGCGGCATGTGGGCGGCTGATCGAGTTCGTCGACGCGCTGAGCAATTGGTACGTCCGCCGTAGCCGCGAGCGGTTCTGGAGCGGTGAAAAATCGACCGACAAAACCGACGCATACTGGACGCTATACGAATGCCTATTAAGTTCCTGCAAGCTGATCGCCCCGTTCGTACCGTTTCTGGCCGAGGAAATGTGGCAGAACCTGACAGTGGCGGAGTTCGGCGGTCGGGCGGTCGAAAGCGTTCACCTTTGCGATTACCCGGCGGGCGAGAAAAATGTGATCGACCGGTTGCTCTCCGAGCGAATGGCCGTAGTCCGAGAAATCGTCTCGCTGGGCCGCAGCGCCCGGATGGGAGCGAAGCTGAAGGTCCGCCAGCCGTTGGCGCTGGTCGAGGTGGTCCTGGCCGACCCGGTGCACAAAGGCTGGCTGGAAGAGCACGCCGCGCTGATCTGTGATGAGTTGAACGTAAAACAGGTAGAATTCACCCAGCGTGCCGACCAGTACATTACCTACACGGTATTGCCGGATTTGAAACGGCTCGGACCGCGGCTGGGTAAGCGGCTGCCGGCCTTGCGAAAACTGCTCGGCCAAGCCGACGGCGGAAAGCTGCTCGCCGAGTTGGAAGAAAACGGAAAAATCGAACTGGAATTGCCCGACGGACCGGTAACACTGGTGGCCGACGACATCCAAATACGACTGCAAGCGAAGGAAAGCTGGGCCGCCGCACAAGGAAAGCAGTGCGTGGTTGTGCTATCGACCGAGTTGACCGACGAGTTGATCGCCGAAGGGCTTGCCCGCGAGTTGGTCCGGGCGATCCAGGACATTCGAAAGAGTAGAAACTGTCTGTATACCGACCGGCTCAAGGTTGGGGTGGTAACCGACTCGAAGGAAATCCAGCTTGTGATGAACCAGTTCGAAGAGTACATCAAGAGTCAAACCTTGACACTCGAATTCACATCTACCCCGCTGCCGGAACCCGAACCGGTCGAGGTAACGGTGGCTGGCCATCGGGTGAAGTTCTATGTTAATGTTATCTTTCATCGAGAAGTTTCCAATTGAAATCCGTTTTGCTATGAGCAAGGACACCAAACCTTTCGATTGTGTAGAGATGAAGCACAAGGCGCAACGCAAGCTCAGAGCCGAATACGAATCTCGCAAGAATGAGTTTGCTTCGTACTTTGCTTTTCTCGATGCCAAAGCCCGTGAATCCGATTGGCAGCGAGAGTTTTGGGCAAAGCTCGAAGCACCGTGCGAAGCAAACGGATGAATCAAACATGGCTGAATCCATCACTCCACTTCGCATCGTTGTGCTCATCTCCGGCGGCGGGACTACGCTGCGGAACCTGATCGAACACGTCGATGCCGGGATGCTCGATGTCGATATCCGGCTGGTCATCGTCAGCAGTGCGGATGCAAAGGGGCTGAAGTTCGCCGACGACGCCGGAATCGACACTGCGGTGATCAAGCGCAAGGCGTTCGACTCGCAAGATGCGTTCAGCCGAGCAATCTTCGACTGCTGCCGCAAAGTCGCTGCCGACGTGGTCGTAATGGGCGGGTTTCTAAAGCGTGTTACCATTCCCGACGACTTCAACAACCGTGTGACCAACATCCACCCCGCGCTGATTCCAGCCTTCTGTGGCAAAGGACTGTACGGTCACCACGTGCATGAAGCGGCGATCAAATACGGCGTGAAGCTAAGCGGCTGTACGGTCCACTTTGCCGACAACCAGTACGACCACGGCCCGGTGATCCTGCAAAAGGCCGTGGCGGTATTGGACGGCGACACGCCGGAGACGTTGGCCGCCCGGATATTCCAGGCCGAGTGCGAGGCCTATCCCGAGGCGTTGCAGTTGATCGCCGAGGGCCGTGTAACGGTCGATGGGCGGCGGGTGCAAATCGCACCTAAGTAAAGTCGTATCGCGTCACGGCATTGCATGGTTGTACGTTTAGCGTCCGACGGCACGTCGGACTTTATTGACACGACGCTTCGTCGACGTACCGTCGGCGGCTAAACGGGCGAAAAGCACCCGAAGCCGCTAAACCCTTGCAGCCGAACAACTTACATCATTTCATGCTTGAATCCGCGTCATTTTAAGAAAAAATTCTTCCAAATTCTTTCAAAAATTGCCGTAAGGTGCTTGATTTCTTTCGCGTTATGGTGAATAATCCATATAGATAGGGGGATTAACCATCATGCTCGCCGAAGAGCGTCGTGGACAACTGTTGGAACTGGTGCGACTGCGGCGTTTCGCCTCGCTGCCGGAACTGACCGAGGAGTTGTCGGTCTCTGAATCGACCGTCCGCCGCGACCTGGAGACGCTGGAGGAGCAAGGCTCACTCCGGCGGATACACGGTGGTGTGCTTTATGCGGGCGATTCGCCCAAATTGCCGCACTTCGACGCCCGGCAGCCGGCCCAGTGGCCCCAGAAAAAGGCGATTGCCCGGGTGGCGGCCGAGCTGATCGAAGACGGCGATACAGTACTTTTGGACGGTGGCAGCACCACCTACGAGGTTGCAAGGCTCCTGGTCGGCCGGCCGCTGCACATCGTCACAACCTCGCTGCCGGTGGCGAATTTGCTCGCCGCCGACAGCCGTAGCGACCTAGTATTGATAGGTGGAAACGTCTGTCCTCGGTCCGGGGTCGCACAGGGACCGTACGCCAACAAGATGCTGGGAATGGTCCGAGTGCGGAAGGCTATCCTAAGTGTCGCCGGAATCAATGAGGACGGATTTTTTAATAACAACCTGATGTTGATCGAAACGGAACGGGCGATGATGGACGCCGCCGACGAGGTGATCGTCGTGGCCGACAGCTCCAAGTTCGGACGCCAAAGCCTCGGGCACCTTTGCTCCCTGGCGGACGTCGACCGCCTGGTCGCCGACGACGGTATTACCGAACAGTGGCGAAACAAGATAACCGACGCCGGAGTGGATTTGTTGATTGTTGAAGGAAGATAGGGATTAGGGATTGGGGATTAGAGATTAGGAAGAGAGAAGAAAGGTGTGTAGCGGCCTGGCTTGCCCGGCGCGTACCCATTACCCACTACCAATGAGCATTTCCGAACAGATCGACCGTAGCGCCGTCGAGCAGATTGTCCGCGAGATCGTCATTGCGCACCTCGGTGGACCCAACGGCAAGCCGAACCTTGTCGTAAGCGTATCGGCCAGGCACGTACACCTGACCGACGCGGATGTCGAGACGCTCTACGGGCCGGGACACAAGCTGACTGTCGCCAAGGATCTATACCAAGACGGCTATTTTGCGGCCGAAGAAACGGTGATGCTAGTCGGCCCGCGTAAGCGGATGCTGCCGTCGGTCCGCGTGCTTGGCCCGACGCGGCCGGCCAGCCAGGTCGAACTGGCGTTTACCGATTGCATCTCGTTGGGGCTGGACGCACCGGTCCGCGAGAGTGGAAAACTAGACGGTACGCCCGGCTGCGTGCTGGTAGGCCCCAAGGGTGTCGTAGAGTTGCAAAAGGGTGTAATCCGTGCCCAGCGGCACGTACACATGGGTCCGGCGGACGCAAAACATTACGGCGTGAAGGACAGGGATCGGATGAGCCTGCAGGTCCGCTCCTCGTGCAGTACGGTGTTCGAGGACCTTTTGGTCCGAGTAGGCGAGAAGATCAAACTAGAAGTGCACGTCGACACCGACGAAGGAAACGCATGTGATATTGATCGTGCGGAGAAAGTGGAATTGATGAAGTAACCCTTTCACAAGGAGAAAAGTACCATGGCAAAAGTAATGGAAGCGCTGGGAATGATCGAGACACGAGGTTTTGTGGTCTTGGTCGAAGCCAGCGACGCGATGATGAAGGCGGCCAACGTCGAGTTCCTCGGTTGGGACAGGGTCGGCAGCGGCATGGTCAGCGCGTTTGTAACCGGTGACGTGGCCGCAGTGAAGGCCGCAACCGACGCAGGCGCCGCCGCCGGAGGACGCATCGGTGAGATCATCAGCGTGCAGGTCATACCAAGGCCGCACGAAGACCTCGACATCGTCCTGCCGTCCGGCAAACCCAAGCGCGGCGCCGCCGCAAAGTAACTCGCTGGTCAATCAACTAACATCAAACACCAATCAAGAAGAAGGGAAACCTTAATCATGCAAGACGCCATTGGAATGATCGAAACCAAAGGCCTGATCGCGCTGGTCGAAGCAACCGACGCGATGGCCAAGGCCGCTAACGTGGCAATCACAAAACGGGTACAGATCGGCGGCGGGCTGGTTACAACCGTGGTCCGCGGAGACGTGGGCAGCGTTCGGGCGGCAGTCGAGGCAGGCGCCAACGCCGCTTCGGCAGTCGGTGAGCTTGTGGCGAGCCACATCATCCCACGGCCGGCCGACGGCGTGATCGCCGCGTATTTGTCGTAGTTTGTGCGATTTGTGCGAAGCCGCAAGCGGCTTTGGTAGGGTGCGTGAAACGCACCTTTGCCG
>DAOWNK010000338.1 GCA_030642635.1 Pirellulales bacterium | reverse complement strand
TGCCACTGGACGCCGGTGCCACTGGACGCCGGTGCCACTGGACGCCGGTGCCACTGGACGCCGGTGCCACTGGACGCCGGTGCCACTGGACGCCGGTGCCACTGGACGCCGGTGCCACTGGACGCCGGTGCCACTGTGTTGTTGCCAAATTGCGATCACGACCCGGCCGTCGTGTTGGACGAAGGCTTTCCGGCCGTTTTTGTTGGTTCCTTGCGCTTTGGCCGATCTATCAGAAAACCGCCCGAGCTGCCGCGTCGGATGTAACAGTTGTTCTTCGCCCGACAGCCATACTTATCGGCGCCGCCGTGGTCGATCACGAAACTGAAGTTCCCACCGCAGTTCGGCATTTTATGGTACGAGATACCGGAGGATGCGCGCCCCTGTTTGTACCCGAGGTACACGTCTTCTCCGTCGAAGTCGAACAGTGCGCCCAGCCCGGCCTGTGCCCCCATGCCTTCGTTTCCGCTGTATCGGTCGTTTCCGCCGAAATCGCACAGGTACCCGACCGAGCAGTCCCAGGAATATCCCACGCCCATGATCGTGGTGTTGTAGGTGTCGTTACCCTTGTCGTCGAACAGGAACCCCAGGGCGTAGTGGCAGCCGAATCCGCTGCTGAACCGCGTGAAGCGTCGTTGTGTGCGTTTGCTGCCGTCGTATGCCTTTCGCGTGGGGCCGAGCCGCTGGTCGTTGCCGCCGAAGTCGCGAGCGAAGCCCATGCCGCACCAATACCCGCCGCCGTGCGACAGGTAGTCGTACTCGTAAACGTCGTCGCCGCCGCCGTCCAGTATCACGCCTATCCCGCCGTTGGAGACGGCACGCAATCCGGCGCCCATCCCCTGTCCCCATCCCTCGTAGCCCGGCGTCGGGTTGTCGTCGTTCAGGTACGAATTCAGGTAGAGTCCGCCGGTATAGTAGTGGTCTTTACCATCGAGGTCATCGAGCAATCCGAAGCCCAGCGGTCCGCCCATGCCTTGTGTCCACATCGCGCCGTGGTATCGGTCGTTCCCGTCGCGGTCGATCAGTATTCCCAGCCCGCCGATCGCTTGCCCCTGTATGCGTCTCATGCCGACGTATATGTCGTCGCCGTCGTAATCGATCAGTATTCCGGCCCCTGCCAGGCAGGAGCCTTGTGCAACGTCTCTGGCCCGATACACGTCGTTGCCGTCGAAGTCCAGCAGCATCGAGACACCCAGCACGGCCGAGCCTTGCACGCCCGGCTTCGTGGCTGTGTAGGCATCGTTCCCGGCAAGATCGATCAGCACAAATACCGGCCGCCGCAGCGAAGCGGTCCCTTCCAGGTAGGTGTCGTCGCCGCCTAAATCGATCACCACGTTGACCCCGGGCATTTTGTCCAGTTGGTATGTGTTCTTGTCGCGTCCGCCGATTATGATCGTGCCGCTTGGCGTGTCGATTCGGCCGAGCAGCGTGCCGTCGACGCCTGCCATCGTGACCGTCTCGTTGATTTCATTGTTGATTTCATTGCTGATTTCATCGTTGTCGGGAAGCGCGGCAAGCTGTTCGAGCAGCCTCGGGTCTGCCAATGGTATGAGCGCTTCGGCGGCGGCGTGCATGGCGCTGCGGTCGAGCTTCTCCATCAGGTCGCACAATCTGCGTCCGGTCCCGCGACTTTGCAGCGTGTGCCCAACCCGATTCTGGCTGGTCATTATCGGATAGAGACTGCCGGCGAGTTGCTTGATCTCGCTTTTGCTAAGCGGCGCCAGGGCCTCGCAGTAGGCAAGCTGTGCCTCGGTTAACGATTGCTTGACCGCCTCGATTGCCTGCTCCGGCGAATCGATCTCCTTGAATGTGCGCGGCTCGTGCTGCTTCAGATCGAGTTTCTCTGCGGCGATTGCCAATACCCGAGCAAGGCCGTTGTGGTTTTCGATGGCCGCCTGGTGCAACTCGCGTGTGAACTGCTCTGCCTCGGCCGGTGCCTTAAGCGGGTTGCGGAACATGTGGTCGTACCACTTAAGCCGGCAATTGCCGGTCAATTCCGATCCCGAATGCCGACCGGCCGTGGAGTTGAGTTGCCAGCCGGCGTATCGGCGGAACTTGACGAACTTTTCATAGATTCCACGCCGCCGCAGACCGTTGGATATCTCCTGCCGCAGGAGCGTTATCATGTCTGCCGCGGTGATTTCGTCAGCCGGATCGGTTTTCTCGGCCTCCGGTGGGGTGGTTTCATCATCGGCAGCGGCCCGTGCGGCTTCATCCGGTACGTCAGTCGGCTCGTCGGCGAACCCACCGGTCCAAACACAAGCCACCAATACCAAGGCCGACACAAATGGAACTGAAATTTTGGGAATAGGCATACGGCCTCAATCGGCGAGATTTTCCATGCGTCTTGAGCCACAGGAGACGGCTTATACCAGCATTAGCAAAATGCCGGCAAAGGTTTCACGGTGACTACATTTGCGCAATTTAGGCAATCTGATCGGGCGCCTTTTCAAAAGTGCAAAGAAAACCGGCTCTTCCGTTTTTAGGTGCAAAACGCTAGAAACACGGCCTTCAGGCCGGCGGCAATCTCGCGTAGCTCGGAGATGCTCCGCTGGACCGCTTCCGAGGCCCGGTTCAGGTACAGAATCAGACGGCTGAAGAGTGTGCCGGGTGACTTCACGCCGTAGCAACGCTTGGTGATCACCCGGGCCTTGTTGTTGATACCCTCG
>DAOWNK010000363.1 GCA_030642635.1 Pirellulales bacterium | reverse complement strand
GCGGTCACTACGAACCTGGGAGTTTTGCACGGTTTGGGCGGCCAGAACGTGTGCAAATTCCACCGGACTTAAAATGGCTTTGCGACAGTACTTACGACAATCCGCCGAGGTGAAAGTTGCCCGTGACAGCAAATTCCGCAAGTGCAAAATGCAGAACACCCGTCGACGCAACCACCTGTCCGGCAATCACTTACGCACGCGAAGGACGGCGCAAAGGGCATTTTACACGCGGTGAAACAATGGTAGGCAAAAGGTATCAGCTATCAGCAGTCAGCTATCAGCTTTTGAAAACAACGTTGTTTGCAGGTTTTCAGACTGACTGCTGAAAGCTGACTGCTGAAAGCTGACCACTGACCGCCGGGTGTATTCACCCGGGGCTAAATGTTGGTGAAAGGAAATCCCTCTGTACACTGCATTACTTATTATACTGGCGACCTTACCGCAGAACGCTCCGGATACAGTGGTCGTGTGTCCGGAGGTGTTTCGCCGCGCGGTGGAGCCGTGGCTGGAGTATCGTACCGGGCAGGGACACGTCGTCGCGGTTGTATCCAACACCGGCACGTCGGAACAAATCCGCCGGCGGATTCGCGATGTGGCCAAGGGTGGCCGGCTGCGGTTCGTCGTACTTATCGGCGACGCCAATCCCGGCTTGAATACCGAGGCGGTCGAGCAGTTACGATGCGTACCGGTGCATCTCGCCAAGGCTAAGGTCAACGTCCTTTGGGGCTCCGAGCCGCACATCGCCACGGACAACTATTACGCCGATCTGGACGACGACAAAATTCCCGACGTGGCCGTCGGCCGGCTCACCGCCGATACGCCGGACGAATTGCGACAGATCACGGCCAAGGTGATCGCCTACGAGCGGTCGGCGGATTTCGGGCAGTGGCGACGGCGGTTGAACATGGTCGCCGGGGTCGGCGGGTTCGGACCGCTGGCTGACGCAGTGCTGGAATCGACCGCAAAATACTTCATCACACAGAACATCCCGGCCGACTATCGCGTTTCGATGACATATGCCGGTTGGCGCAGCCCCTACTGCCCCGACCCGCGGCTGTTCCGTGACGTTACGCTGTGGCAACTCAACCAGGGTGCATGGTTCTGGGTGTACATAGGGCACGGGTTTCACCGTTCCCTGGACCGAGTCCGCACACCGGCCGAGAATTATCATATTCTATCCGACAAGGATATGCCGAAACTCCACTGTGAGCCGGGCACGCCGATCGCGCTGTTCTTGTCGTGCTATACCGGGGCGTTCGACGCAACGACCGATTGCTTGGCGGAACTGATGTTGCGAGAACCCAACGCCCCGGTGGCCGTGCTGGCCGGCTCCAGGGTCACGATGCCATACGCCATGACCGTGCTGGCCACCGGCTTGATGGACCAGTGCTTCAGGCACCGCTGCCCGTCGCTCGGCGAGGCCGTCTTGAGGGCGAAGCATGCGATGATGAAGGAGCCGGACCAGGGTGACCGGCAGCGCGCCATGCTCGACGCAATCGCCGCGGCCATAAGCCCCGCACCGAATCGCCTGGCGGCGGAACGAGCGGAACATCTGTTGCTGTTTAACCTCATCGGCGATCCACTCCTGCGCTTTCGCTATCCAAAACCGATTGTGCTGGAGGTCCCGCGTACAGTCACTGCCGGCGAGTCTGTTCGGATAGCCGGACGCTGCCCGATCGACGGCCGTGGTATAGTCGAGTTGGT
>DAOWNK010000343.1 GCA_030642635.1 Pirellulales bacterium | reverse complement strand
CTTGTTTTGAAACCGCAGCATGATGGAAGAGCCTTTTTTAGTGTATACCAATTATCGCTGTTTTTTCAGAAAGTGCAGTATATAATGCACCCACTGATTTTCACGCTTTTCCAAGCTCTTTGCGATGTGCCCATACTTTCTGGAATGCCTTAACGTATTGGTCAATCAGTTCCGGATGCTCCGAGGTAAACACCGGCAGTGAAATTGTCGTTGCGTTTGCTTTATCAGAGCCGGGCAGTTCCGGTATGAGCGGCTTGTGGTGCCACCATTGACCTTCGGAATACAACGGGAGCTTGTGCTGGAGCGTGTAAAACTGGGCTCTGGCACGGACCCCCTCGGCTTGCAGGGCCTTAACGCATGCCTCACGCGACATACCGGCTTCCGCCTCGTCGATGAACAGTGCATTCCACGCATAGTACAATCGCTGCATATCCGGCCTGGGGGCCTGATCGTACAAGCCCGGCAATTGCACAATCTGCTCGTTTAGCCGGCGGATTTGCGCGGTTATCATGGCATTGCGCTTGTCGAGCACTTGCAGTTGGCATCGCGCCAGCGCCGCCGCCATCGGGTGCATACGCAGCTTCAGCCCGAGACCGGAACCCACATACTTGTGATACGGGCTGTCTTTTGCAACGCCGGGAACTTTGTAATGCCCAAAGGTGGTTGCCCGATCGAAGTCCTCCTGCGTCTGGTACATTCCCATGCCGCCCTCGATGGCCGGCAACGGTTTGGAGCATTGATAGCTGAAGATCGACATCCGGCTCCACGTGCCCATCAGCTTGTCCTTCAACCGAGTGCCGTGGGCGTGTGCGGCGTCTTCCAGTACGATCAATCCCTTCTCTTTGGCCCAGTCGCAGATGTGATCCATCTCACACGGCAGCCCCATCCAGTGTACCGGAATAATTGCCTTGGTGTTTTTGGTCAGCCGTTTTTTGGCGTCTTCCAGGTCGAAGTTGAGCGTGCGTGGATTGATATCGACGAATACCGGCACCAAACCGAAAAGCCGCATCGGAACTATCGTGGCGAAGAACGTATAGCTGGGCACCATAATCTCGCTGCCAGGCGGCAGGTCGAGGGCAAAAAACATCGACGCCAATGCACTGGTGCCGTTGTAATGCGCCTTCACATAAGGAACCTTGAAATATTCCTTCCAGTCACTTTCGAGCAGGCCGATCGGCCCGTAGCTCGGCTTTCTTACCACCTGGAGGACGGCTTTTTCTTCCGCCTCGCCGAACAACGGCCAGCGGGAGGATTGGTTGTGTTTGCTCGCCGGGTAGGTAACGGCCTTTTGCCCACCTTTAACGGCCAGCGTTTCGTTAAGCCGCTTTGGCAGTAGATGTGCCGGCCAGCGACAGCCCGGCGACCGCCGCACCTGTCGATTTGAGGAAATTGCGGCGAGTGTTTTGCGATTTCTGATTACTCATCAATATCCACCTCCTACAAAAAATTGGTTTGGTGGTTAGTATCTAAAAACCCTCGACTGCATCAGGGGGTGCTGCATCGCGGGGTGTGTAATTGCTGCGAAGCCGCAAGCGGGATAAGGCCTATTCATAACGCCTCATAGCTTAAAACCCTATCCGCATCCTTTATTATGATCGCCGTGCCGGACATACGTCAATGGTATTTTGCGTCACAATACTTGGCATTTTGCGTCATGCCTGTCATGTGACAACCGCCGTCCAAATACCGGTATGTACATCATTTGAACGTCTGGTCTTCATCGGGGAACGCACCGCTGCGGACTTCGTCGCGGTAGCAGGTGACGGCGTCGGTGATAGTGCTGCGCAGATCGGCGTAGGCCTTAACGTGGCGTGGAGTGTGACCGGCGCCCAGTCCCAGCAGGTCGTGGAGCACCAACACCTGGCCGTCGCAGTCCGGCCCGGCCCCAATCCCGATCGTCGGGATATTCAACTCGGCGGTAATCGCCTTGGCCGCCTCAGCCGGGATGCACTCCAACACAATGGCGAACGCGCCGGCAAGCTCGGCGGCACGGGCGTCGGCCATAAGCTTCTCATGGTCGCGCTGCACGCGATATCCACCAAGCTGATGAACGCTTTGCGGCCGCAACCCAACGTGCGCCATCACCGGAATACCGGCAGAAGTGAGCGCTGCGATCACCTCGGCCTGCTCTGCACCGCCTTCTAACTTAACCGCCTGGCAGCGCGTTTGCTTGAGCATCCGACCGGCGTTTTCAATCGCCTTGTGCGCGCCGAGATGAAAACTCGGGAACGGCATGTCTACAATCACCAATGCATGTCGAACCGCACGGCCGACCATCTCGGCATGGTAAATCATCTCCTCCAGAGTGACCGGCAGCGTGTTCTCGTGCCCTTGCACGACCATCGACAGGCTGTCGCCCACCAAAACGGCCTCGATTCCGGTCGAGTCCACCAGCTTGGCGATCGGGTAATCGTACGCCGTCAGCACGCTGATCTTCTGCCCGGAGCGTTTCATCGCCGTGAACTGCGGCACGGTAATTCGGCGAGCTTTCCCCTTTTCCCCCATTTCCCCATT
>DAOWNK010000073.1 GCA_030642635.1 Pirellulales bacterium | reverse complement strand
ATGCCGATGCCAGCCCGTCGGGCGATGGTTTCGAAGTCCGCCCGAACTGCCAGCGCCGCGCGGACTGCACCGGTTACAGTGTCGTCCTGCGGCAGCGGCCATCCCCAAAAGCCCATGGCCGCGTCGCCGTGAAAATCACCCACCACGCCGCCCTGGTTGCGGATGTGCCGGGTAGTTCCGCCCAGCGCCCTGCTCCCCCGGTGCAAAAGCCCGAGCAAATCGTCGGCGCCGCGCTGCGACTCGCGTGAAAAACCACGCAGATCGCAAAACAACACCGAAACCTCGGTCTCTCGCGGCGCCAACACCTGCTCGGGGTCATCGACCGCCAAGGTGTCGAGCACCACGGGCGAGAAGAACTGGCTGAGCGTGGCGTGTCGACGTTCCAGCAGCCGCATCCGCTGTAGGGAGCCAAGCATCGCGGCCACCAACTCGGTGAACTTTACGTCCTCGCACAGATCGGTCGGATCGGACGGCTGTGTTGCATCCGAGACATCCTCACCGAACCGTCCGGCCACGTAGAGCGCCCGGCCGGCACACGATTTTTCCGGCACCGGAGTGCAAAAGGCCCAATCGAACAGGTCGCTTTCGGTGAATTTCTGCCCGGCGGCGTCCTCGACACCGCGCCACACGTGCAAAATGCTCTCGCCCAACCGGATCGACTCGCGGATGAGACTCTCACTTGGCTCGAAGTCGTTGCCCAGCGCAGTGCGTTGGTCCCAGTGCAACACACTGACCGGCGACGGGTGCTCATCTTGCCGTGCGGCATTGTCCGAGGCGTCTTCCACTGCGACTACAGCCGCGGCGCCGGCACGCGGCACGCCGGCAAGTATCATGCTGACCAGCCGGACAAACAACTCGGCGTCGCCGGTTGCCCCGGAAATAACCTCCGGCAACCGGCTTAGCACTTCGATGCGACGGTCTGGGTTGCGGAACCGCACGCCACGCAGATACTTCGTGCTGAACGACTGCCGTCGGACCGGCTCGGGCATCTCGGCGGTGATCTCAACACGCTGGTCGGACAATGTGAAAGTGGTCCGGCCGATAACGAAATGCTCGCCCGGCTGAAGGGTAAACCGCTCGGACTGCTTGCCGTTGAAGAAGACTGGGTTTTTGGTCTCGGGCAGCCGGACGACTTCGAGCCGGTCGCCGGCCGGTTGCAAGCGGACGTGCCGTCGGGAGACGTGCCGGTCCCAGGGCGTCGCCCACGCTCCGCCGGAGCGACCCAGCACCACCGGCCGATCCGGCGGCAGTGTTCTACGCCACCGCTGTTGAGCTTCGGCGCCTTGTGCGATCAGATCGGGCATGGTGGCAGTGGTCTCATTATAACAACTCCCTCACGTCCACAAATTCCTATCCAACATCCGATAGTTAATCGCCTCGCTGATGTGCATCGGCCGGATCGACTCGCTGGAGTCCAGATCAGCGATGGTCCGGGCGACACGCAGGATTTTATCGTGCGCACGGGCCGAAAGGCCCAATTCGTCCATCGATGCCTTCAACAAATTGCGGCACTCGTCGTCCAAGCGACAAAACTGGCGCGTCTGGCGGTGCGTCATGTCGGCATTGTGTCGGGCGCGGCTGTCGGTGAACCGTGCAGATTGAGCGCGTCGGGCGGCGATCACCTGCTCGCGCATTTCTGCGCTTGACGTGCCGGGCGTGCCGCCGGATAGATCACGGAATGGGACCGACGGCACCTCGATGTGGATGTCGATCCGATCCAACAGCGGACCGCTTATCTTCGACATGTACCGCTCGATCTGCGGCGGGGTGCAATGGCAGCTACGCCGCGGGTCGCCGCGATATCCGCACGGACAGGGATTCAACGCGGCAATCAGCATGAAGTTGGCTGGAAACGTTGTGCTGCTCAGCGCCCGGGAGATCGTCACCATGCCGTCTTCCAGCGGTTGGCGGAGCACCTCGAGCGTCTGGCGGTTGAACTCCGGCAGTTCGTCGAGGAACAACACGCCGTTGTGCGAAAGGCTGATCTCGCCGGGGCCGGGGATCGAGCCGCCGCCGACCAACCCGGCATTGCTGATCGTGTGGTGCGGCGAGCGGAATGGGCGGACCGCCAGCAGCGGCTGACCCGGCTTCAAGCGGCCCACCGCACTGTAGATTCGCGTAGTCTCGATCGACTCATCCGGCGTAAGGTCGGGCAGGATGGTCGGCACGCGTTTGGCCAGCATCGTTTTGCCCGAGCCGGGTGGGCCGATCATCAACAGATTGTGTCCACCGGCGGCGGCAACTGTAATTGCACGCTTGGCAGTCTCCTGACCGCGCACGTCGGAGAAATCAGCGTCGTAGGTGGACAATTCACGGAACAGGTCGTCCAGCCTCGACGGGCAAGGCTCGATCTCGATCTCGCCGGTCAAGAACCCGACGGCCTGCGAAAGGCTTGCTATTGGTATCACGTCGATGCCTTCGACTACCGCCGCTTCGGCCGCGCTTTCGCTGGGAACCAACATTCCAGACATCCCGTCGTGCTGGGCGGCGGTTATAGCCATCGACAGCGCACCCTTGGCCGGCCGGGTGGCGCCGTCCAGGGCCAATTCGCCGACGACCGCATACTTTCCTAGCCGATCGGATTCAATCTGCCCGCTGCCGGCCAGGATACCCAGCGTAATGGGCAGATCGAACGAGGCGGCCTGCTTTGGCAGTTCCGCCGGGGCGAGGTTGATGACAACGCGGCTTTGCGGTCGTTGGAATCCGGAGTTTACAATCGCCCGCTCCACGCGATGCGTGCTTTCCTTGACGGCCGCCTCGGGCAGCCCGACCAACACGTTCTTCGGCAGCCCGGCCGGCGAGACGTCAACCTCGACCTCGACCGGGACGGCGTCGATTCCCAGAAGCGAAAAGGTTTGCAATTTTGCCAGCATGAGGATATTATGGTGGCGGTTGTGGTAAAAAGCAAGTGGGTAAGGAGGGTGATATACTCTGGAAAACAGGGGCTGGGGGCTAGGGACTGGGGGCTGGTATTCGGTGGAAATTCTTTCCCCAGCCCCCATCCCCTAACTCCTACGATGTTTTTCAAGCAAAACGTTCCAATCCATTTACAGTTTGAATTTATAAGACACCATCAAGCAATATGCTCGATACGGCGAACAAAGTCGATCGGTTCTTAATCTACGAGCTGCTCCTGCCGCCGCTGGAGCAGGTAAAGGAGAACCGCGAGCGTCATCCCGAGGGCGACGTGCTGTATCACAGCCTCCAGGTGTTCGACCTTGCCCGGGATGAGTTGCCGTATGACGAGGAGTTTCTGCTGGCGGCGCTATTGCACGATGTTGGCAAGGCGATCGACCGGCTCGATCACACGGGTACCGGTTTGGAGGCGCTTAAGAATTTTATCACGCCGCGCACCGCATGGCTGATCAAGCATCACGTTGAAGCACTCGCCTTGCGCGACGGCACGTTGGGCGTCCGCTCGCAGCGACGGCTGGCGGCTTGCGACGATTTCGACGAGTTGATGCTGCTTGCCGAGTGCGACCAACAAGGCCGTGTCGCCGGCGTCGAGGCGCCGGACGTTCGGGAAGCGCTGGACTACCTCCGCCAACTGGCCGCTATGTGTGAATAACCACTCCGTAGGGTGCGTGCAACGCACCATAATATGTTGTGTGTTGGTGCGTTTCACGCACACTACTGCACAATTTTGCAACCGGGCAATGCCTGTTTGAGTTGCTTGACGCCGTCGTCGGAGATTCTAGTCAGCGAGAGGTCGAGTTCCTTCAAGTTGGTCATCTTTTCGAGGTGTCCTAGGGCGGCGTCTGTGATATCGTTTTCCGATACGTCGAGGTACGTCAGGCTGCCGATTTTGGCGAGTTGTTCAAGCCCTGCGTCGGTGATCCCCGTATCTTTCAGGTTCAGCCATGCAAGCCTCGGCAAGCCGGCCAGGTATTTAAGCCCTTCGTCGGTGATCGATGTGTGCCAGAGGTTCAACCATGCAAGGTTCTCGAGGTTACACAGATGTTGTAGCGCACCGTCGTCGACACTGGTTTCGCTCAGGTCGAGTTTTTTGAGTTTTGCGGCCCCTGCAATGTGCACCAATCCGGAGCCGATGATCGGAGTGTCGCGCACCGAAAGTTGCTTCAGGTTGGTAAATCCTTTAAGGTGCTCCAGCCCGTCGTCGGTGATGCTGTAGCAGCGGAAGATGTTGAGGTCTTTAAGGTCGAGGTCCTTAAGGTGTTCAAGCCCGGCGTCCGAGACGCTCGAATCTTCCAGTGCGAGGCTGGTTAGGTTGGTCAACCCGGCCAGCACTTCCATGCCGTCGTCGGTGACAGAGTAGCTTCGCAACTTAAGACTTCGCAGGTTTTTCAATCCCGCAAGGTGTTTTAGTCCATCGTCGCCGATGTTCATGCAGCCGCGCAGGTCCAGCAGCTTCAGTTGTGTCATGTCCTTTAGCGACTCCAGGCCGGCGTCGCCAAAATTGTTATACAGCAGGTGCAGATACTGGAGGTTTAGCAGGTCTTTGAGGTGTTCCAATCCGGCATCGGTGACCGACGGGCTGCGGCGGATGTTAAGCGATTTTAGTTCGGTCAGCGCCTTGAGATATTCCATGCCGGTGTCGGTGATGCCGGTATTTTCAAGAGTCAGGTCGGTCAACCTTGGAAATTTTTTAAGGTGTTCAACGCCGGCGTCGGAGATGTCTGCGCCCCAGAGTTTCAACTTTGTTAGATCACTCAGCACGGTGATCGCTTCGATGTCGGTGTCGTCGACCTGGATCTCGAATAGATCGACACAAATGACGTTGTTCTCGTTGTCGTACTGTACGGTGCCGCCGAGTTGTTCGACTCGTTCGATCGCGGCCCTTTGCTCCGGTGTCGGACCTTTGGGTGACGGTTGTTCGACTATCACATCTTCGACAGCCGGTTCGGCGGTCGTCTCCGGCTGCAATGGTTCCGGCTGCGATGGTCTGCAACCGACCGAAACGACGAGACTCAGCACGACCAATGTGGCGACATAAAATTTCGGCACGGCAAAACTCCTGGAATACGTTGGTACGGTATTTGTGTAACAGTTCAGCCACATAAAATAGCGGCCACATTTTTTGCCCGTTTAGCCGGCGTGCTTGCACGCCGTGTGAAGGTAAGCAAAACGTTATCCGGAAAGACCACACGGCGTGCAAGCACGCCGGCTAAACAAGGGAAAATCGTCAAATACCATTTCAATTGGCTGAAGTGCTACCGAATTTGTTAATGTAGCGGCGCGACAGCGCACCGCAAACCCTGCCCCCCCAATAAGGGGCGACAATACAACCACCGTCTCAACAACGCGCCGGGCAAGCCCGGCGGCTAAACATTCGGATACTTGCAAAGCCTGCCCGGATACGCTATCCTAAAAGTTATATTGTCCAATGTACAGCACCGGGGCAGTTCATACCTTAACCGCTCGCAACGAGCAAAGGAGTTCCTTTTATGTCACACAAACCTACACGTCGTCAGTTTATTCAGACCACCGCTGCAACCGGTATCGGCTACTGGGTTGCCGGCGGGGTTTCGGCACAGGAAAGCACAGCGCCGAACGAGAAGATCGCCATGGCCAGCATCGGCATCGGCGGCAAGGGGTCGAGCGACTCGAACGATGCAGGTAAGGCCGGCGATATGGTCGCTATCTGCGACGTCGACGTGAAACGGCTCGATGCCGCAAACAAACGATTCCCGAATGCCAAGCCGTACACTGATTTCCGCAAGATGCTCGACGAGATGGGCGGCAGCATCGACGCGGTGACCGTTAGTACGCCCGACCACACTCATACACCAGCCGCCTTGATGGCCATGCGGATGGGCAAACACTGCTTCTGCCAGAAGCCGCTGTCGCATTCGATCTATCAGGCCCGGCTGTTGGGCAAGGTCGCCCGGGAGATGAAGGTCGCCACACAGATGGGCAACCAAGGCACGGCCATGGATGGTTTGCGCAAGTCTGTCGCAATGATAAAAGCCGGCGCGGTGGGTACGGTCAAGGAAGTCCACGTGTGGACGAACCGACCAATTTGGCCGCAAGGCGGTCCGCGGAGTGAACCGACGGAGTGCCCGGAGCATCTGAAATGGGACCTGTGGCTAGGTCCGGCGCCCGTGCGTCCATACGCCAAGGGCTATCACCCGTTCGCATGGCGTGGCTGGTGGGATTTCGGCACCGGGGCGCTGGGCGATATGGCTTGCCATACGGTGAACATGCCGTTTATGGCGCTCGATCTGCGCGACCCGATCTCCGTCCAGGCAGTAACCTCGGGCCACAACAGGGACAGTTACCCGAAGTGGTCGATCATCGACTTCGAGTTCCCGGCCAACAACCGGCGTCCGGCGGTAAAGCTTGTGTGGTATGACGGCGGCAAGCGGCCCGACAAGGAGTTGCTCGAAGGCGACCCACCAAAAGGCAGCGGCTGTGTCGTAGTCGGCGAGAAAGGTAAGCTCTCATCGAGTGACGACTACGGAAGCATCGGTAAACTTTACGGCGATGTCGACCAGTCAGAGGTCGAGTTCACCAAGTCGCCGGGCCATTTCGCCGAATGGGTCGATGCCATCAAGGGCGGCCCCCAGGCCGTGTCGAACTTCCCGGACTATGCCGGCCCGCTGACCGAGACGATCCTGCTGGGCAATCTGGCCGTCTGGGTCGCCGATAAGGGCGAAGGCGAGAAAGTCCTCTGGGACGCCAAGAACCTGAAATGCACCAACATCGAGGGACTTGAACATATCGTCAAGCCGCAGTATCGCGAGGGATATATGCTCGACGTGTAGTTGAGAAAGCGGTTTTGTCTGGTTGAGATGCCCCCGCACGGCAATGCGGGGGCTTTTTTGTTGTAGGAGGCGACTCTGTCGGCGACCTGTGGCGGTTAGTGGTTCAGTCGCCGACAGAGTCGCCTCCTACAAAAAACCTGAGTCTACCACCTACCGCCCATTATTCAGCGACGCCATCACCCGGTCGGTAATCGCCTGAATTAGCGTTTCCTGGTCGTCAGTGGCGGTAGTGCAGGATTTGTAGCTTGGCGGCTGGAACGCTTTTGGCGCCACGCCGGTTTCTCGCCAGCTTTCTCGGAAGACGTCGTTGGCGCAGATGTCGCAGTTTTGCATCTCGCTGCGAGGATCGGGAATACCCAACTTCCCTTTCAGTTCCAACAGCGCCTTGGCCTCCGGCTCGGTAAAGTAATTGACATTGCCAAGGTCCTTGGTCAGCATCAGAATGCGGCAATAGGCGTCGAGTATTTCGGTCCACCAGTATGCCCTTTCGACCGTCTCACCGAAACTGACCGTGCCGTGGTTGGCCAGGATTATTACGTTCGACTTGCGTACGAACGGCAAGATCGTATCGGCGAATTCCTGGCTGCCGGGGATGGCGTATTTGGCGATCGGCACCTCGCCGATGAATATCTCGACCTCCGGTATCACGCATTGTGGGATCGGCTCCCGGGCAATGCCGAACGCCGTGGCGTAGGGTGGATGACAGTGAACCACCGACTTTACCTCCGACCGCTCCTTCATGATCGCCAGATGCAGCATCACCTCACTGGTTCGCTTTCGCCGGCCGTCCGTCTGGTTGCCTTCCATATCGACCGTACACAGGTCCTCCGGCTTCATAAACCCCTTGCTGATGAGCGTGGGCGTACAGATTACCCGATTCTCATCAACGCGGTAGCTAATGTTCCCATCGTTAGCTGCGACGAAGCCCTTGTTGTAAATCCGCCGGCCGATATCGCAGATTTCTTGTTTGATTTTGTGGACGTTTAGCATGTGTCAAACTCCAACGTATCGAGTATCGCTGCGTTGTATGCCTCGATCGGTTTCACGTCCGGATAAAACGGCATGGCGGCCTCGCGGCCCTCGCTCATGGCGATCCGGCTGCCGATACCGGCGCCCAGTTCATCAAAAACGACGATCTCGCCCATCGACTCCTCCGATGTACCGGCCAGGTTGTCCCACGACTGCGGCACAACCAGTTTGAACCGTGCACCGCTGAGGCTCGGGTGCCGGCAGTTTAGCGTAACCGTGCCGATGACATTGCCGATTCGCATGTTTGGTGTTCTCTAATTGCGAAGCCGCAAACGGCTCTATCCTAACTGACTACGAAAGACCTCGGGGCATGATCGCTTTCCGCCACGGCAGAACTCTGCGACAATCTGCTTCAACCGGAACGTGCTGTGGGCAGTCGGGTCGATGATAAGCAGGTTCGCACCGACCTGGGCGACCACCGAGGTCCGACATACCGCCCGAACGCCGTCGTGGCGGTTCGCCAGGCACAGCCCGGCCGCTACGTGACCGGTCAAAAGCAGCCCCAAGGTGTTTGGTTTCACTACCTCGGCGGCCAGGTGGTCGACCGCGGCAATGATACATTCATCCGAACGTTGTTCGATTTCAATCGCTTCTTTGGCCAACGGCGACGGATCGAAGGACTTGCCAACGGTCATTATCACCAACCGAGCCGCTTGCGGCTTAGCAGATCGGGCATACTCCAACTTCACATTCCTTTGCAGCAACTCGTCACGCACGGCCGGCGTCACCACCGCCCGGGGCGGAACGACCAGCCGCCGAACAGAGTCCAGCCGGCCTTCTACTTCCGCGAGCGTCACCACCTGGCAGCTTACGGACAACTCGCCGTTGGAGGCTACTTCAGCAGCGGCTGGCGCAGCTTCAGCCTCAGCCGGCGCCTTGCCGAGTTCCGCGAGCACCTCGCGTACTACCCGATCGATATTGATTGACTGGTTGCTCATCTCTTGTCACGTATTCCCAAAACAGTCCATCGCACCGGCGAGTTCTTACAGCCGAGCATCTCCCGGGCGCCGATGCCGTCGCTGGTTACCATTACCATATCGCCTTTTCCTGCACCGAGTTTATCTACCACCAGTATCGGGTCGCCCTCGATCGTCCGGCCGTCGCCCTGCAAGGCCATTACAAGCAACAGCTTGCAGCCCTTCATGGAAGGATGTTTTACGGTCGATGTGGCATGTCCGACGACACGTCCGATGTACATGGCGGTTACTTTCCGAGTATTCGCAGGTTATCGATCATCGAGCATCGCCGCTCGCGGGTGAACGTAAGCGGCGTAGTGACGCCCTCGCCGGTCGGCCCGGCAATGGAGAATGAAATGTACCCTTCGCCGCCCAGTCCCAGCCCGGCCATGCTCGCGCCGTTTTTGACAAACAGCGTGGTGTCCATGATCTTGCCCATTTTTGTCATGTTGGCCACGTCGTGCGAGTGAATTATTGCCGTGTGCCCGAACCCGTGCTCGCTGTGCAAGGCCATCTCGATTGCGTGATCGATGTCCCGGGCGCGGACGAACGGCAGGAACGGCATCATCTGCTCGACCGGTACGAACGGGTTCGACTCGTCGGTCTCGCCGAAGATCAACTCCACGCTGCCGGGTATGTTCTTGCCGATACCACGCGCCAGGTCGGCTGCATCCTTACCGAGGAAGTCCTTGCACGGCACGTCGTGTTTCTGCCGGTCTTCGCCGACGGTGACAATGGCCTTTCTGGTCAATGCGTCGACCTCGGAGGCGTTCAGCCTTACCGCCCCGGCCCGCTCCATGGCGGACAGCATGGCGTCGAACACCTGCTCGACCACGAAGACTTGTTTTTCAGAGATACACAGCAGGTTGTTGTCGTATGCTCCACCTTGGATTATGCAGCGTGCGGCGCGGTCGATGTCTGCCGTTTGGTCGACGACCACGGGCGGGTTGCCGGGTCCGGCGACGATTGCCCGCTTCGACTGCCGCATTGCCGCCCGCGCAACACCCGGTCCGCCGGTCACACTAAGCAGTGCGATATCCGGGTGCTTGAATATCGCCTCGGCCGTCTCCAGCGTTGGCTCGGTAATCAGGCATATCAGGTTGTCGATGCCAAGGTCGTTGTAGATCGCTTCGTTGAATCGTCGGGCGCCTTCGGCCGCCACTTTCCGTCCGCTCGGGTGTGGGTTGACCACCAGCGTGTTGCCGGCGGCAATCATGCTGATCGCGTTGCCGGTAAGCGTGGGCAGCGAATGTGTCACGGGCGTAATCACGCCGATCACGCCGAACGGTGCGTGTTCGATTACCGCCAGGCCGTGGTCGCCGCTGAAAACCTCGCTGCGGAGGAACTCCACACCGGGCGAACGCTCGCCGAGCGTTTTGAGCTTCTCGATCTTGTGCGCCAGTCGGCCGATCTTCGTCTCTTCCATCTCCATGGTGCCCAGTTCGACGCTCTGCTCGATCGAGATGCGGCGAATGTGGTCGATTATCCGGCGGCGGTCTTCGATCGTACGGCGGGAGAGCTGTTCGAAGGCATCTCGGGCGGCGGCGACCGCCTCGTCGACACTGGTAAACAACCCGTAGCGCCGAGTGTAACTGCCGCCGACCGGCGCGGTATACGAAGCAGCCGTACCGTTGCTGCCCAGCCGGGTAATCACCTGCTGGACGACGTTGCGGATGAGTGTTTCGTCTATTTGCATGATTCAATCGTCTTTCGCAATGAAAACAGATTTACAAATTTCGTTTAGCCCCGGCGTCTACGTCGGATTGTTGCGCCGCGTGGACGCGGCGGTTAAACTTCCTTGTCATATACACACGCACTGCCCACATGCACCGTATCGATAATACCGATGATGGCCGTATCGACCGGCAGCGGTTTTGTCTCCGGTGTGAGTCTGGCACTGGAACCTTGTACAATCAGCACGAATTCGCCTTCGCCGGCGCCGACCGTATCGACCGCCACAAGCGACCGCCCGGTACCTTTCAGCCCTGTACCCGTATCGGGATCGAGCCGGTACGGTTCGACCAGCAGCATTTTGTGTCCGGTCATTGATTTGACCTTCTGTGTGGCGACCAGCGATCCGGTGACTTTTGCTACGAACATGGCGTTAGCCCTCCAATAATTCCGCTGTTTGCCGGGCGACGATCAGCTCCTCGTTGGTCGGTACGATCCAGACTTGCGTGCGGCTGTCGTCTGCACTGATTTTCGCCTCGCCGGCGGCCGATACGTTTTTTCCCGCATCTAGCACGATGCCCAGTTCTTCAAGGTTTTCGCAGACGGCGGCACGCAACTCGGCGCGGTTCTCGCCGATGCCGCCGGTAAACACAATTACATCCGCACCGCCAAGCTCAACCAGGTAGGCGCCAAGGTAATCTCTCACGGCGGCTGTGTAGACGTCCATGGCCAGTTGCGCCCGATCGTTACCGTCGGCGGCCGCCTTGGCAATGTCGCGCAGGTCGCCGCTTACGCCGCTGATGCCCAACAGCCCGCCCCGGTTGCCGAGCATATCGAGCACCTCTGTAAGTGACTTGCCGGTCTGTTCGATAATTGTCGGCAGAGCGAATACGTCGAATTCACCCACACGGTTGTTCTGCGGCAGGCCGCTTTGGGCACTGAAGCCCATGCTCGTGGCCATGCTCTCCCCGGCCTTGATTGCACACAGCGAGCTTGACCCGCCCAGGTGGCACGAGATGATCCGCAGGTCGTCGCGGCCGAGCAGTTCGGCCGTCCTGACGGCGATGTACTGATGGCTTGCCCCATGGAACCCGTGTCGGCGGATCAATCCGCTTTCCGCCCATTTGCCTGGTATTGCAAAGTGCCGGTTCCGCTGGGGAATGGTCTGGTGGAAACCGGTCTCGAACGCAGCCACCAGCGGCACCTCGGGCAGTTGCTCGCCGAGCTGTCGCATCGCCGCGATGTATGGCGGGTTGTGGGCCGGCGCTACGGTGTTCATCTCTTCCATGGCCGCGAGCACATCGGGGGTGACTCGCTGCACGCCGCTTATACGCCCGCCATGTACGGCCTTGAAACCGATCGCCGTGAGTTCCGATGCGTCTTTCAGACAACCGATTTGCTGGTCGGTCAACTGCGCCAGGCACTGTCGGACCGCTTCGGCATGGTCCGGCACGCTGAGCACTTTCTCCTGCCTGGACTCGCCGATCTCGACAGTGCAGCGGCTTTCGGCCGAACCGATCCGTTCTATCCCGCCGCGCGCAATCTGACGTTGGTCGGCCATGTCGAACAGCCGGTACTTGAAACTCGTCGAGCCGATATTGGCCACGAGGATTTTCATGGATTCCTTCTTCCGTAGGGTGTGTGAAACGCACCACTGTTTTGGGTAATTATCGGCAAAGGTGCGTTTCACGCACCCTACCAAAGCTGCTTGCGGCTTCGCACAAACTACGACAAATACGCGGTCATCACCCCGTCGGCGGGCCGTGGGATGATGTGGCTTGCCACAAGCTCACCGACTGCCGAAGCGGCGTTGGCGCCTGCCTCGACTGCCGCCCGAACGCTGCCCACGTCGCCGCGGACCACGGTTGTGACCAGCCCGCCGCCGATCTGCACCCGTTTTATAATTGCCACGTTAGCGGCCTTGGCCATCGCGTCGGTCGCTTCGACCAGCGCGATCAGGCCCTTGGTTTCGATCATTCCAATGGCGTCTTGCATGATTAAGGT
>DAOWNK010000147.1 GCA_030642635.1 Pirellulales bacterium | reverse complement strand
CACCGGCGGGACGCCGGTGCCACTTGATTTCACTATATGTCATTATTCCACACCCTCGAATCCCTAACCCCTAACCCCCAGTCCCTAGCCCCTAGTCCCTAACCGCTCACCACAATGGCAGTTAGCAAAATCAGAACTACCACCATGCCGATGCCCAGCGCCCACCAGAGCCAAACGGGCGTCTCCTTATGATGACCCTGACAGGCGGCAAGCTGCTCTTCGGTCGGCGGTTCTACGCTGTCGAACATCGATTCAAATGGGTTCTCGACGTCGATGTGGAATTCCGAGAGCGGCGATTTCTCCAGCGGCTCGGCCACCAGAAGCCCCTTCTTTCGCTTGATGCCCGAATCGGTCGGCCTGCCGGTGAACTCGGGCCTGGGACCCGGCGTAGTCCGATCCAGATCGGCACGTGTATCGGTCATGGCGACATCTTGGCCGGGCATCGGACGTTCGCCGCGCGGTCGGCCGGTATCACTGAAGTCGCGGCGCATCGGTCGGGCGCCCGGACGCAACGGCGGCAGACCGCCACGAACCCCGGCAATCGCTCCATCGGCGGCCGCAATCACCATTCGAGACGACGAACCGGCTCCGCTGCCGCTGGGCGAGTCGACCGCATGTCCATGGGCCGCAAGCCACCCGGCAAGCACCTCGGCCACCTCGTCGGTCGACTGGTAGCGATCATCGGCCTTTTTGGCCATCATATTCAAACAGATTTTGACCAGATCCTCCGGAACGTCTTTCCGATCCTTGTAGATGCTCGGCGGCGGTTCCTTCTGGTGCATCATCAGCCGTTGCGGCAGCGTGCCCTCGGGAAACGGCGGGTGACCGGCCAACAGGTAATACAGCGAGCAGCCCAGGCTGTAGATGTCGGCCCTGGCGTCTACGCCGTGACTGTCCAACGCTTGTTCCGGCGCAAGGTAGTCGGCCGTACCAAGCACGTTTTCATCGTATGCGACCGTCAGCGAGGCCTTGTCTTCATCGGTGAATCGGGCAAGCCCCAGGTCGAGCACCTTGACGACGTTTCGCTGATCGACCAGCAGGTTAGCCGGTTTTACGTCGCGGTGGATCAGCCCCGCCTTGTGTGCATGGGCCAGCCCCTCGGCGCTCTGACGGATGTACTCCGCCGCTTCGACGTAGTCCAGCGGCCCGTCTTCCTTAATGATCTGTTGCAGATCGCGCCCCTCGATATACTCCATCACCAGGTAATGGATATCCCCGTCGTTGTCCACGTCGTACGCCCGAACGATATTGCGGTGGTCCAACACGGCGGCGGCCTGGGCCTCGCGGTGAAACCTGGCAAGATAAGACGAGTCCTCAACGCGGTTCCTCGGCAGCACCTTGATGGCCACGCGGCGCTGCATCAACACGTGCTCGGCAAGGTATACGCTGCTCATCCCGCCGGTGCCGAGATGGTCCAGCAGCTTATACTTGCCCAGGAAGAATCCCTTGTGGCGCCCTTCGGTCAGCTTGTCGCACTGCCATCGGGTGAGCAGTTCGGCCTCGATGAGCTTATCGGCGACAAACTGCGTATCGGTAATCGGTTTGCCGGCGGCCTGGTCCTTCAGTTCCAGCAGAACGCCGTCGAGTTGGTCCTTTTCGACCAATCCGCTGCGTCGCACCAAGTCGAGAAATGTATCAACTTTCGGTTTGGCCATGTCCACGCGGGCGTCGGATATTTACCGGCTGCGGCGCCGCTCTCTGGAGAGAATATCGGTCCAAAAGTTTAGATTTCACCTCAATTATTTATCATAATACAGGCGGCCGGATAATGCCAGCGGGTGTTTTTCCGTAAGTTTAGCAGCCGCCGTACCGGCGGCTGCTAAACTACTAAACGGGTGCCACATGCTCGGGTTTTCACCAGGCCGCACGGCTGATATACTTCACGCGGCCATAATCTGCGGTTCTTGTCGGGTGTTGGGTGGCATGCCTTCACGCGACGTAGCCGTGGGTAGGCATGTGCGTTCAACAAGAATCAAGGCCCTATTCATGCCTACCTGTGGCTGCGCCACATGAAGGCATGCCACAGAGCCGTGCGAAAACCGCAGATTATAACCGTGCGGAGTATATGATAACAAATTCGGTTTTGACGATCCCTACACGCCCACAGCGGCAAGAACCATGAAGACGGACGAACTACGCGAAAAATACCTCGCCTTTTTCGAAACTAAGGGCTGCCGCCGCCGCCCCAGCGACGTGCTTGTGCCCCGATGGGACCCCTCCGTGCTGTTCACCCCTGCCGGGATGAACCAGTTTAAGGATCACTTCCTCGGCCGATGCAAGCTGGAGTTCACCCGGGCGGTGACCTGTCAAAAGTGCCTGCGCACCGGTGATATCGACAACGTCGGCCGGACCGCATATCACCATACGTTCTTCGAGATGCTGGGCAATTTCAGCTTCGGCGACTACTTCAAACGCGATGCGATCAACTGGGCATGGCAGTTCCTGACCGATAAAAAGTGGCTCGGCATGGACCCCGACCGGCTCTCGGCCACAATCTACACAGAGGACGACGAGGCGGCCGACGTGTGGCTGAACGACATCAAGCTGCCGCCGGAAAGGCTGCAACGGATCGGAGAGGACGAGAACTTCTGGCCGGCCGGCGCACCGAGCCGTGGCCCCGACGGTGTGTGCGGGCCGTGCAGCGAAATATACTACCACAGCGATTTCGGCGAGGTCGAGATATGGAACCTCGTCTTTACGCAGTTCAACCGTGTGGGCGATCCGCCGGATAACCTCCGGCCGCTGCCCAGCAAAAACATCGACACCGGCATGGGCCTGGAGCGGACCGCCGCCGTGCTGCAAGGCGTCGAGACCAACTTCCACATCGACATACTCCGGCCGTTGGTCGAGGCCGCCGGTGAGGTCTGCTCAGTCCGGTATGATCCGGGAAGCGAGGACAGCCGGCGGCTGCGACGCATCGCCGACCACCTGCGGGCATGCACCTTCGCAATCCACGAAAACGTCTACCCCGGGCCGAACAAGGAAAAGTACGTCATAAAACGGCTGCTGCGCCGCGCGGTGCTCGACGGACATCAACTCGGCGTCCGCGAGCCGTTTCTGCACAAACTGGTCGGCAAGGTGGCCGAACTAATGCACGGGCCGTATCCCGAACTTACCGAGACCGTCGCCAGGGTATCCGGGGTGATCGAAAAGGAAGAGAGCAACTTCCTTGGCACAATCGACGTTGGGCTGGAGCGGATCGAACGGGTCTTTCAACAGATGAAGCAGGAGCACCGCGGCATGGTATCCGGGGCCGAGGCGGCCGATATGTTCCAAACACACGGCTTTCCGCCCGAGTTGTTCGAGACACTGGCCGCCGAGCATAACTTCACCTTCGACTGGAACGGCTACCAACGCGAAATGCAGCGGCACGGGATCGACTCCGGCGGAGGGCAAAAGACCGAACTGTTCAAACACGACCCGCTCGAAGCACTCAAAAAGGCCATGCACGGCAGCACGTTCGTCGGCTACGAAACGCTCGATATAAACGACGCCCGGGTGGTCGGCATCATCGCCGCCGGACAACTCTGCGATAAGGCCGACGAGGTGGACCACGAACATCCGATCGTCGTGGTGCTCGACCGAACACCGTTCTACGGCGAGATGGGCGGACAGGTCGGCGACCGGGGTGAACTCAGCGGCGATGCGTTCCGATTCGAGGTGATCGACTCGCAGGCAGACGGTGCGTTTACGCTCCACGTCGGGCATCTGCGCGAAGGTGAGATCGCGCTTGGGGCGACAGTCTCTGCACGGGTAAATTCCGCCCGTCGGCAGGGCATCCGCCGTGCCCATTCCGCCACGCACCTGCTGCACCACGCCCTGCAAAAGCACTTGGGCGAGCACGCCCAACAGCAAGGTTCGAAGGTGGACGACGACGTGCTGCGGTTCGACTTCACCCATCCTTCGGCCGTCGGTGCGGAGGAATTGGCCAGTATCGAGGACGAGGTGAACGCCCGAATCAGGCAGTGTGTGCCGATTGAAGGGTCGAACCTGCCGCTGGCGGATGCCCGAAAGGCCGGGGCCATGATGCTGTTCGGCGAGAAGTACCCGGACATCGTGCGGGTGATCTCGATAGGCGAATTCAGCAAGGAACTCTGCGGCGGTACGCACCTTGAGAACACCGGCGAAATCGGACTGCTTAAAATCATCGGCGAAGAAAGCATATCGGCCGGCACGCGGCGGATTACCGCGCTGACCGGCCGGGCGGCGCTTCAGAGCGTTCGACGTAAGGAAACTGTGCTGGCCGAAGCGGCCGCGGTGCTGAAGATTCCCGCCGAGCAGCTCGCCGAGCGAGTCGAAGCATTGGCGAAAGAGGTGCGGCAGTTGAAAAAGCAGCTTGCCGCAGGCGCCAAGGCCGCCGGGCCATCGGTCGAAAAACTCTTGGAGGACGCCAAGCAGATCGCCGGCGTAAACGTGGTCATTGCCGAAGTTCCGTCCGCCGGCCCGCAGACGTTGCGTCAGTTGATCGACCAGCTTCGCCGCAAGGCCGCCCCGGTGGCCGTAATGCTCGGCACGCGCCAAGGCGAAGATAAGGTATTGCTCGTGGCCGGCCTGAGCCGCGAGTTGGTCGATCGCGGCCTCGATGCGGTCGCATGGATCAAGCAGCCGGCCGACATTGTCGGCGGCGGCGGCGGCGGCCGGGCAGACATGGCGCAAGCCGGCGGCAAGCTGCCGAAAAAACTACCCGACGCACTGGCAGCCGCACTGGCGGCGATTGAAAAGTTGCTTGTTTAGTTATCGGCTTCACAAACTGAACGAAGGATTTTAACCCCTGAAAAGGAGGATGATGTTATGAGTAATATGGATAACATTTTACGGGCTATGACTTTTGAGTTTTTTGGGTCAGGGAAGTACAAGATCGACATGGATGAACTGTTCACAATGGAAAATACTATCTTTTTGGACGTGCGTTCTATTCCCGAGGTGGAATCCGTACATCTGAAATTGGGGCATCACATTGACGTCTTGCATATTTCGGTGAGCGAAATCCCTGACCGCATTAACGAGATTCCTCGTGACAAAACAATTGGTATATTTTGTTCGACGGGAGCCAGATCGGCCATCGTGTACGCATATCTTCGCTTCAAAGGATATGAGAACGTACGCATTGCACTCGGTGGTTACGAGGCCATTACGAACCTGTTATTGCCCGGAAAGCTGCTAAAGCACATAGAGATGAAACAAAGGTCCTGAGAGAAGTAACCGTTCACGGGCCGGGGACAGGCTCGTTTTTCGGCCCATTTGGGCCGAAAAATGTGCCTGTCCCCTTCCTGGCCGCTATCGGCGCCGCTTGCAATGTTTCTTGGCTCGCTAAATGCAAGTGTCGCCAAGTAATTCGTAGCGTTGTTGGGGTTAACCGCTCTCAATTTGGTGGTATACTAATTGTATCGGTTGATGTTTCAAATGAGGAAGGATATTGTGAGTACGATAACGAAACCACTCCAAGAACTGGTGGAAGAGTTGCCACCTGGTGTGCGTGCCGAGGTTCGGGACTTTGTCGAGTTCCTGCTCGCCAAGCGAGGTCACCGGTCGAGGAGGACGTTGCGGCAAGATTGGGCAGGTGCACTGCGCAAGTACCGAGAGCAATACACCTCGCTTGAACTGCAACGTCAAGCATTGACCTGGCGAGGTGATTGATGTACCTGGTCGATACGAACATCTGGCTTGAACGCCTTCTCGATCAGGAAAGAATAAAAGGGGACATTCTGGTTTTCTGAAAAAGTAGAATGTCCCCTTTTCTCCCCCAGTGATGTCCACTTTTTCGCCCCCCCTTTTTCGTCCCCAAAGGCCACTCGATATACCCCCGTCGCCACTACATACCCCAGATTTGGTGGGCGTCAACTTTTCTGCCTTGTAAATGGTGGTCGCAGCTGGCAACTTAACGCGACGGGTGAGGCGCGCTGTCAAGCGTCGCCTCAAGCCGTTTGCTGGGCATGGACTTTCGCCTTCAGAGCTTGAAGCTTGGGCTCCGTGTCCTGGACCCACTTGGGACCCCAGGTCGTAAACTCATGCACAAAAACGTTTGCCGCACCGCGTGCGAACAATCCGCGATCAGCGACGCCACGTTCGCACATCATTAAAGTTGGCTTATCCAACATGACCGAGATCGCTCCCTCAATGTGATTCCACTCGCTTGGGAGGGAGAAAGGCCGTTCGATTTCCTGTTTGTTCACCTGTCCCTTTATCACGCGAATCTGCGACAACCCGAGTATGATGGTGCACTGACAAGCCTTCATCAGCGTTACGACTTCGTCAAACGGCGAGGCAAGAGACTGTATGTTCTGGCCGATTGTCTGAGGCTCCATATCAAGCTGCTGCAGAAGTTCATTAAATCGCTTGAGATGATTCGCGACGTGTCGCGGAACGTTGTTTGGGCGAGACAAGAACACTTGAATCATTTCATCCTGCCTAACGGACCGACGTTCAGCCGCCGCCAAAGGCGGTCGGCTGCAACGCCTTATTATGTCCTGTCATATCAAACCGAGCAAGTGCCACCACAACGGCGTTCCTGGACCGCTGGGATCACCAGTGACAATCTCCATTTGAAAAAACCAAGCGAGCAAACACGCCACGACAGCGTAGGAATATGACGAGACGTAGAACACGGGCTTGCTCATCCTCATGCCCGCCTCGCTCTCGAATTTGCGCTCCGTCATAGCTTGCAGCGTGTAATACGTGAGGAAGAGCCATACGAAGAAAAGGAGATAGGGAACGTAACGAAGCCACGCCATGAAAGCACCAGCAACGAAGGCACAAAACAGCATCACTGGTAACTTAGCCCAACTGTTACGGGTTGCCGCGTTGACGACCGTGGGCACGCCGAAGTGAACTATGCCCAGAATCAACAAGCTCTTACCTATCCAAATGATCATTGGTATAATAATTAGGGGGAATTCTGGGATTCTAGTGGCTGAACGGAGTACAAAGGGGGTCAGAACTATTTAATCGGAAAATAGTTCTGACCCTTTTTCTCTTCCATTCCGCCGCCCATGCCCTGGGAACCGCCGCCGCCCATACCGCCGCCACCGCCGCCGCCGAATTGTGCCAACACCGGCACACCGGCAAACGCCTCGGGCAGCTTCACGTTCAACGGTCGATCGGTCTTGTTTTCGATCATCACTCGACATACCGTCGAGTCCTTCGGGATAAGCTTCACGCCGATCGCCCCGGAGTCGATGGCAGTGAACATCTCGACCGTTTTGTCGTCTGGGTTGTACTGCCCAAGTTTCAACCTTTTTCCTTGGTGATGATCGGCAGCGAAAACGAACGTGGCCGTCAACAGCAATGTAATCGCCACGACGAGCCGCAACACTTGCAAACTTCGTAAATCAAGCCTCATGATCCAAACCCTCCGGTACAATGGTGCCTCATGGTGCAGTTGTTACACAGTAAGTAAAATTCCCACCGCCTATATATTACAGGATAATTGGTTTCCATAGAAAAGCCAAGCAAAAAGCCGGAACAATGGGTTAATTCGGCCGGAATCTACCCACAAGGGGGGTGCCGGGCGGTCGATTGCCCGTTTGTTGGCTCTTAACCCACATTTGTTTAGCCGGCGTGCTTGCACACCATGCGGTTTTTCTGGATAACGTTTTGCTTACTCCGTGGTGTGTTTGTTGAGATTGAGTTAGCGTTGTAGTACTAGACTTTGTCTCAAAACGCCGTGCCACGGCTGTGTCAGCCGTGCCGAATCATCGAAAACCACGGCTGACACAGCCGTGGCACAACTTGAGGGAATAAAAGGGGACATTCTCAATCCTGTTCGGTACGACATTTGCTAGCCGGTTTTTGTGCTCGTATGGCACGCGATTTGCGCCATGCTTTTGCTGTGGCAATTTCACTGTCATTATGGCAGGGCGTGCGATGGCTGGCAAGAAACGCAAGAAAATCAAAT
>DAOWNK010000170.1 GCA_030642635.1 Pirellulales bacterium | reverse complement strand
CGGCGGCTCGCAGCCAAGTGGTGACGGTGCGACGTCCGCTGGCGAACAAGATGCCCAACAACAGCACGGGCAATCGCCAACGGTTGCGGGCATGCAAACCTGCGGCGAGCCACTCGCTCCACTGAGACCACTGTTCGGGAGCTTCCCAACAACATTTCGAACTTACCATCCTTGGCTCCTCCATTGTGCGGCTTGTTTTGAAACCGCAGCATGATGGAAGAGCCTTTTTTAGTGTATACCAATTATCGCTGTTTTTTCAGAAAGTGCAGAACACTTACACATCATTGTTCATTTACCAAGGAGATTCCCATGTGTTTTCGTTCGATTTGTACAAGCATTCTTGCCGGACTCTGTGTTTCGACGTTTGGTGTCTCGGTTCTTGCCGACGAACCTGCCGTGCCGATAAAGACCGGGATTATCGGAATGGACGCCCATGCTCTGCCCTGGACGAAGATCATCAACAACCCGAAGGCGACCGGCGAACTGGCCGACATGACCATTGTGGCCGGCTACCCTGGCGGCAGTCCCGATATACCGCAGAGCATCGAGTTGCTCAAAAGGAACGTCGAACCGTGCCGCGAGCTGGGTGTAGAAATCGTCGATTCGATTGACGAGTTGCTGAAGAAGGTTGACGCAGTGCTGTTGCTGAGTCTCGACGGGCGGCCGCATCTGGAGCAGGCCCGGCCGGTATTCGCCGCCGGAAAGCCGATATTCATCGACAAGCCGATCGCCGGCTCGCTGGCCGACGCGATCAAGATATTTCAGCTTGCCAAGGAGCACAACGTGCCGTGTTTTTCCAGCTCATCGCTCCGGTTCGCCAAACGGGCGATTGGTATAGGCGACGACCCCAAGCTGGGCGAGGTGCGCGGCTGCGATATGTACAGCCCGTGCGCGTTGGAGCCGCACCATCCCGATTTCTTTTGGTACGGCATTCACGGCGTGGAGCCGCTGTTTGCAATAATGGGCACAGGCTGCAAGTCGGTTGCCCGAGTGCATACCGAAGGCACCGACGTAGCCGTGGGCGTTTGGAATGACGGTCGGGTGGGCACGTTCCGAGGCATCCGCGACGGGCGGCGCGGCTACGGTGCGACCGTATTCGGCAGCAAGGGTATCGTGCCCGGCGGCGGGTTCGACGGCTACGAGCCGCTGATCGTCGAGATCGTAAAGTTCTTCAAAACCGGCAAGCCGCCGGTCAGCGCTGAGGAGACGCTCGAGATATTCGCCTTCATGGAGGCCGCCGACCAGAGCAAGCGGCAAGGCGGCCGACCGGTAACGCTAGAAAGCGTCATGGAAAAGGCACGCCAGGCCGCTGCTGTAAAATAAACATTTAGCCCCGGGTGAATACACCCGGGGTACATGAGCAAAACGTTTGCCCGCCGTGTATTCACGGCGGGCTAAATAGAAAAACTGCAAACTGCTAACCAATTTCGGCAACGGCGACGACTTCTTCCGCCGGTGCGTTGAGGTCGGGTTGCTCGGTCTTTGTGCCGTCCCTGAATACGGTCATCATTGCAAGCGTGGCGATGGACATGCAGACAAGCGACACCGCCCAAATCTTGCGCCATTCGAACCGTCCCTCCTTGCTGCACTGATCCATGGTAATGCCGGCAAACTGGGTGCCAAGGAACAGTCCTATTCCCATGGTTGCGGCAAACACAAGTGCTTGTGCCGAACTGACGATATCGGGCGTGGAGATTGCATTTACGTAGATTTGACCGACAATTACGAATAACACATACGCAATTCCGTGCAACGGCTGTCCGGCAACGATCAACCATTTCGGCCTGCCGATCACGTACATAACATACATTACCGCCCACGAGGCGGCGCCGATTGACAATGTCCATTGGAACCCGAGCGCTTTTAAGCATAACCCCAGCAGGAACCAGGTGGCCAGCGCCTGTGCGGCTTGTGCGATGGCCATTGCCGCCGGTACGTTCTTCGGCTGGACGCCGAAGTCTTGCATGTACTGTGCCGTGCCGAGGAAGTAGAACTGCATCAGCCCGATGGCAAGCATCGAAATGAGCAAAAAGATGTAGAAGACGGGGTTCTGTAACATTCCAATTGCCTTGAAGATCGGCAGTCCCTCGCCGGCGGGCGGGGTGGCCGGCAGGAACACGCAGCACCCCGCCATAATAATCGAAAGGATCGCTGCGAATTTCAGGCAATCGCTCCCATCGCCCGCACCTCCCTTAAACTGCCGCCAACCGGTCAGCAAATAGCCGACCAACGCCCAGGCGATCGGGGCCATGATGAATATCTTTCCCGACTCGGCGCCTACCAATTCCTTGTCGCCTCCAAAAGCCTGGGCCAACTGTGCAAACATCAGCGAGTTGACGATCGGAAGCGTGGCGGCGAAACAGAGCGAATAGAGCATCATCACGCCGAACAGCGGGCCGAATTTGTCTTGTTTCGCCGCAATGTACAACAACACCGCGCCGATCACATGACAAGCCACTAGAATCCATTCCGAATTTACCCATTGGTCGGCCAATTGGCCGGCGATCAGCGGCGAAACGATGCACCCGAGCGGTACGGTGGCGTAAATCCAGCCGGTTTGCTTTCCGTTCATCTTCAGCGGACCCAACAGCCGTGCGGCCAGCACGGGCATCCATGCTCCCCACACTGCGTACTCGAAAAACATCATCGCACTGAGCTTGGTGTACAGCGGCCAACCCATGAGATACTCCTTTGAATTTGCTACCGGGAATTGTTTGTAACTACAGACGAGTTTCTCCTTGCGGCCGAAGACCACATTAGGGTAGATTATAGGGGAATACTTTGTAGAAAATAAGGTGTCCCGAAAATTTTTTCGGAATAACGATGAAAGCTTAGGTAAAATAGCGAGTATGCAATAACCAGGTATTTTTCTGATAACTGAAAACTGATAACCCAGAGTAACACCAAATGACGCAGCCAACAACAGACAAAGCCGTAATCCTCGCCAGAGGGCTGGGTACCCGAATGCGGCGGCAGGATGACGAGAGCACCCTGGACGACCGGCAACAGGCCGCTGCCGATGTCGGCGTCAAGGCGATGATCCCCATCGATCGGCCGTTTCTCGACTACGTGCTCTCGGCACTGGCCGATGCCGGTTTCCGCCGCGTGTGCCTGGTCGTCGGGCCGGAGCACGACGCCGTTCGCACGTACTACACCAAGGATGTGCAACCCCGGCGGCTCAGCATCGACTTTGCCGTACAGCAAGAACCCAAAGGCACGGCCGACGCGGTGCTGGCGGCCGAGGCGTTCGCCGGAGAAGACTCCTTCGTGACGATCAACTCCGACAATTACTATCCCGTCGAAGCACTGCGGCTGATGCACGCCGGGACCGGCTGCGCGGCCGCGTTGTTCGAGATGGAAAGCATGATCGCCGAGAGCAACATTCCCGAGGAACGGTTGCGACAATTCGCAGTCGGCGAGATTGACGGCGACGGTCGAATGCGGCGTGTGATCGAAAAGCCGGACGATGAGACGTTGGCCGCCATGCCGCGTCCGTTGTGGATTAGCATGAACTGCTGGCGGTTCAGCCCGGCGATCTTCGCCGCCGCTCGGGCGATCGAACCCTCGCCGCGCGGCGAGCTGGAAATCACCGACGCCGTGCAACACACCATCGACATCCTCGGCGAGCCGTTCCGGGCGATCACCGTTCGGGCGCCGGTGCTGGACATGACCAGCCGCAAAGACATTGCCGCCGTGGCCGGGCGGCTGGCCGGCGTCGAGGTGAACCTTTGATACAATCTACCCTGACTGATCGACTGCTGCAGTCCGGGCTGAGCCGCGAGGCATGTAACTGCAAAGCGGAGTTGTTCGCCAAGGCGGACGATGCCTTGCCGGTGTCCGATTCCCACCGTCGGGCGGCGTTCTTCGTGCCGGGACGAATCGAGGTGCTCGGCAAACACACCGATTACGCCGGCGGACGGAGCCTGATCGTCGCCGCCGAGCAAGGCTTCTGCATGGTCGTCAGCCCGCGCGACGACCGGCGCGTCGCAGTGATCGACGCGGTGCTCGGCGACCGGGCCGACTTCGAGTTAGACGCCGAGCTGTCGCCGCGGCTTGGGCACTGGTCGAACTATCCGATGACCGTGGCCCGGCGGATAGCAAGGAATTTTCCCGACGCACGGCGTGGAGCAGATATCGCGCTGGCGAGCGATCTGCCGCCGGCCGCCGGAATGAGCAGCTCCAGTGCGATGATCGTCGGCGTGTTCCTTGCGCTGGCCGAGGTCAACCGACTGGCCGAGAACCCCGACTACAGAGGCAACATTACCTGCCCGACCGATCTGGCCGGATACCTTGGCACAGTGGAGAACGGCCAGACGTTCGGCACACTGGAAGGCGACGCCGGGGTGGGCACGTTCGGCGGCAGCGAGGACCATACCGCCATACTTTGCTCGAAGGCCGGCCGGCTCAGCGAATACGCCTACTGCCCGGTCCGGCTGGAACGTGATGTCGCAATGCCGGCCGGATACACGTTCGCCGTGGGCGTAAGCGGCGTGGTGGCCGAGAAGACCGGCGATGCCCGCGAGAAATACAACGCCGCCTCGCGACTGGCCTCCGCCGTGGTGGAGTTATGGTGTCGCCGGACCGGCCGCGACGATCCGCATCTGGCTGCCATAGTCGCCAGTGCACCGGATGCCGTAGAACAACTGCGCGAGATCGTCACTGCCAAACGGCTCGAAGGGTTTGACCCGGCCGACTTGCGAGATCGGCTGGAACATTTTTTGACGGAGGATCAGCAGGTGTTGCCCGGCGCATGCGATGCGCTTGCCCGGGGCGATCTTGACGGCTTCGGCCGTTTTGTCGACATCTCGCAACGCGCCTCGGAACATTTGTTGAAGAACCTGATTCCTCAGACGGTATTTCTTGCCGCCGCTGCGGGCCGGCACGGCGCGGCGGCCGCTTCGGCGTTCGGAGCCGGTTTCGGCGGCAGCGTATGGGCGATGGTTGAGCTTGACCGGGCCGACTCGTTCCTTGCGTCCTGGTCCGATGCCTACCGCAAAGAGTTCCCCCAAAACGCTCAATCAGCCGCATTTTTCCTGACCAACCCCGGCCCGGCCGCGTTTCAGGTTTGCTGAAGGAATCAGGGTGGGAATCGGGCGGCAGACCGACAGTAGTCAGCAGGGCAGCGGGGCCAGCGTCTTCTCCAGTTGTCCGGCCGTTTTTGCAAAGCTGTCGCGCTTCAAATTGTAACGATTCTCGGGATTGTAACGCCACGGGACGGCCGCTGGCAACTTTCTGATGCTTACTCGATAAACATCCGTTTGTTCGGGTTCCGACACTTATACTTGGGGTACCTGTCATATCGCTTATACCACTTGCACCGGTTGCAAGCACGTATTATCCAACGAGGACAACACAAATGTGCAGACGTACTTATTTACGGTTGATTCTTATATTAGCAGTGGTTATTTTGTCGGGCCGGGGCATGGCATGTGCCCAGTGGAGTCAACCGCCGGCGACTGATTCCGCCGTGGAATACCAATTCGCGGCGATGGACGCCTACGCGACGACCAACTACAACTTCAGCGCCGCTGAACCCAGCGTTGAACTCGGCCTGGCCGACCGGGTCGCCGAGCTGGAAAGTGCGCTAAAGAAAATCAACGACAAGGAGGCGGCGGCCAGGCAAAAGGCCGCCGGCAGGATGTCGGCCAGGGCCGGCGGACGAATCCATCTCGATTGGGCCGCCTTCAGCCAGTCGGAAGCCAACAAGGTGCAGATGGGCGACAATCTCAACGGCGTGGAACTCCGCCGTGGGCGAATCTACGTCAAGGGCAGCGGATTCCACGTGATCGACTACAAGGTCCAGTGGGATTTCGCCGGCGATCAGGTCGCAGCCAAGGACGTTTACCTCACCGTCAATGAGTTGCCGATCTTAGGCCACGTACGCGTCGGGCACTTTAAGGAACCGTTCAGCCTAGAGGAAATGACCAGCGCGAAGTACATTACGTTTATGGAACGTGCGAACCCCAACGTCCTTGCACCTGAACGGCATCTCGGCGTGATGGCATTCGATTGCTCGCAGTACGAAAACATGACTTGGGCGGTAGGTGCATTCGCCTCGAAGCGCGGTGTGGAGGCCCAGTCCGACCATGGCGCAACTGCCGTGACGTTTCGCCTGACCGGTCTGCCATGGTACGACGAGGCCAGCGACGGCCGCGGCCTGTTCCACATTGGCAGCGGGTACAGCTTCCGGGACGCCTGGGACGACGAATTCTTGGGGAATATCCGTCCACAAGAGGCGCACCTTGCCGAGCAATTCAACGCGCTTATCGGCAACGTCGATTACGTCAGCGAGGTCTGCGGCGAGTTGGCGTTTGTCTACGGGCCGTTCTCCGCCCAAGCCGAGTACATCGGTGCCTACGTGGCCGACATTAACGGCGATGCGGCCAACCTGCAATCGTGTTACGCCTACATCAGTTACTTCCTGACCGGCGAGCACCGGCCTTACGAGCGTTCCACCGGGATATTCACACGGGTAAAACCGCTTGAGAACTTTTTCCGCATTCGCGACTGCGACGGATGCGTACACACCGGAAAAGGCGCCTGGGAGGTTGCCGCCAGATGGTCATACCTCGACCTGACCGACGAAGCGATTCAGCTTGGTCGCTGGTCCAACTTTACGGTCGGCTTGAACTGGTACCTGAACCCATATACGCGGTTGATGTGGAACTACGTGTACTCCGACGTTACTCCCGACTTCATGCCGGGCCAACCCGACTCGGTCGGCCACGCCTTTATGATGCGTGCTCAAGTCGAATTTTAGAGGGAGAAAGGGGGACAGGCGCAATCCTGTTCGGTACGACATTTGCTAGCCGGTTTTTGTGCTCGTATGGCACGCGATTTGCGCCATGCTTTTGCTGTGGCAATTTCACTGTCATTATGGCAGGGCGTGCGATGGCTGGCAAGAAACGCAAGAAAATCAAAT
>DAOWNK010000231.1 GCA_030642635.1 Pirellulales bacterium | reverse complement strand
ATTTGATTTTCTTGCGTTTCTTGCCAGCCATCGCACGCCCTGCCATAATGACAGTGAAATTGCCACAGCAAAAGCATGGCGCAAATCGCGTGCCATACGAGCACAAAAACCGGCTAGCAAATGTCGTACCGAACAGGATTGGTTCTGACCTTTTTTGTTTGCTCATGGAAAATCCTCGAACAATTGTCGTAAGTTTCGTATACTAGAGTAATGGAAACGTTTTTCCCGCTTCACGCGGCGAATAAGTTGGCCGGCTAAATGAGACTCGATTTTACAATATCAATGAAACGCCTCGCCGCAGTCCTGATCGTCGCCGTGGTAACGTCGGTCGTCGTCCGCCCGGCCGCCGCCGAGGTGTTTCTGTTGACCAGCGGCCGGCGGGTTGTCGGCGAGCTGCTCAATAAAGACGAATCGTCCAGGCGAAAGTTCGTCGTCCGAACCACCTCCGGAGTGCAGATCACACTGGATGCCTCGCGGGTGAAACAGGGGCTCCACACCCGACCGGGGGAACTGGAGTACGAGACGATCCGCCACGAGTATCCCGACACGGTCGAAGGCCAGTGGAAACTGGCCGAATGGTGCCGGGAGCGACGGCTCGTCAAGCAGCGCAAGGGGCGCCTTGAGCGGATCATCGAACTGGACGGCGACCATGCCGAAGCGCGCCGGGCGCTGGGTTACCAACACCACGGCGGCCGTTGGCTTACGCGAGAGCAGCTAATGGCCCAGCGCGGATACAAATATTACAAGGGCCGATACCGAACGGCGCAGGAAATCGAACTGCTCGAGCAGAAACGAAAAACCAACGTCGCAGAAAAGGATTGGTTCGCAAAGCTGAAGCGATGGCGAGGATGGCTCGGCGGCGCGAAGGACCTGCAAGGACGAAAAAACATCAAGGCCGTAAACGATCCGATGGCCGTGAAAGCGCTGGCCGCTGCACTGAAAAAAGACGACAGCCCGGCCGCCCGCATCTTGTACACGGAGGTTTTGGCACAGATCGGCACCACAGAGGCCGTAAAGGCGCTGGCCGCGTGTTCTATCGAAGACCCGGTCGAAGAAGTCCGGCTGACGTGCATGGACCACTTGGAGCAAATAAAAAGCCACGAGGTTACCGCATATTACGTCGGCAAACTTCGTGACAAAAAGAACCGGGTGGTAAACCTCTCGGCGGTCGCCCTGGGACGCATGAAAGACCCGTCGGCCGTCGGGCCGCTTATCGACGCGCTGGTGACCACGCACAAGTTCAAGGTTTCCAAACCAGGCGGCTCCGGCAGCACGACCACCACCTTCGGCACCGGCCCGGGCGGCTCCGGGGCGCCGGGCGGCGGCGGTATGTCGATGGGCGGCGGACCGAAAATCTATACCTTGAAATTCCGTAACCAGCAGGTGCTCGACGCACTGGTCGCAATCACCGGCCGAAACTTCAACTTCGACCAGCGGGCATGGAAGTATTGGTACGCCGCGCAGAAAAAGACGCACGCGATCGACGCCAGACGGGATTGAGCTACCTAACCGCCGCAATTGCCACGCGGTCTTCCAGGTTCGGGCGGAAAATGGTCAGGATCAACAGCGGCAGGTACCAGGCCATGTAGAGTCCGCCTTGCTCGGCGTGCCAGAACTGGGCGCCCAGCATCACCACGGCCGAGCAACTCAACAGCGTGCCCAAGTTTTTTTGTGCCGGCCACAGCGCCAGGCTGGCGCACAAGGCCACAAACGCCGCCAGCACCGGTATCCTGAACGCCGGCTCGTAGTAGCCCCAAAACCCCGACAAGTCTCGCGGAAACAGCCCCGTAAGTCCGAACGTTTGCCGAAGTTGGTCCAGGAACAACTCGAAATTGCCGGCAGTAAGGTGCAATGCAACCACCATAAGCACCAGTGCTGAGACCACACCGATGACGAACCGTATCAAGCCGCGCCGCCAATAAAATCCGCACCAAAGCGGCAGCAGAAACAGCGGATAATAAATCAACCCGGCGGCCAGCCCCAACAGAATGCCGGCCAACACGGGCCGACGGTACAATACTAGCGTCCATACCAACAGCGCTGCCGGAACCACGTGGTCCACCCGGCCGGTCATCTCCGCCGTGTAAGGCAACAGCAGGTACAGCGAAGCGGTAGCCATGCCGGTCTGGATGTTGTCGAAATGACGGTAGCCGACCAGCACCATGCCGATCACCACCGCAAGATGTCCGAGGATGGCGGCGCCCTGCACGGCCGCACGACGAACCAACATGCGGCGCATCAGGCCCGGGGCTGCCTTGCCGGCGACAGGGAGTTCATCATCTGCAAAGGCGGCAAACTTATAGAACAGCGGACAGCCCGGCACGTTCCGCGCCACGGCTAATTCTACGGCCGGTCCGGCTCGCCCGGCAGCAACGTGTTCCGAACGTTCTGCTCCGCCGATGTCGGTTTTGACTGTCCCTTCCATCACCACGTTTACCATCAGAAACACCAGCAGCGCCGCGCCGGTGAACGTCAGCCCGCCGGCCGAGAGATTCGGCTCCAGCAACGGCCGCCGGACCATCACCGGGTCCAGCAGCATCCGGACCAGGAAAAACCCGCTGACGCCGAACAGCCAAAGGTAGCCCAACTGCTCTTGGCCGTAAGAGACCAACAGCAATCCCGGCGAGAAGGCGATCAGCCCGATCAGGTCCAGGTTCCGAACGCTCCAGAAGCGATGGAACTTGAAAAATATCCCGATCGTCATAAGCGCCGAGATATACACCCAGGTGGTTGGGTGCATCTTGTATTCGAAGAGAATATCCTGCATAGAATTTCACGAATCAGAGGCGTCCCGATGTTATCAGGATACACACCGGGTGCAGAAGGGGGAAGGGGGAGGGAAGAAGGGGGAAGGCGGAAAAAGACGATGGGCGCCATGTCCACGCTTGCGATTAGGCTTAAAACTCAAATACGATCTCAGCAGAGGCGTAATCCGCGTCCTTATTCTCGTTATACACCCCACTTATGACATCCTGCCCAAAAATATGACTATAGGATACTTTTGCCTTCCAATGCGGATTGAAGTTGTAATTTACCAAGACATCCAGTTCTTGCGCCAGGTCACTGTGCCCGCTCGAAGGACGTCCGATATAGCCAAATATCTTCCCGTGTTTTTGCGTGGGACCGGAACCCATATACCATCTGTCATTCGCTTTATCCAGATGCCACACGTGGTAGTCTACGCGGACCATCAACTTCTTACGTGGATGCGCTATCAACTGAACAAAGAAATCCTGCACGTTCATTAAGTTGCAGAATGGCAGCAAATTGTACTTTCGAGTTCCCGGCGCCATCTGAAAAAACGTCCCGTGATCACCATCTTGCGGGTTTGCATCACCTGAGCCGATATAGTATCCCACTCGCACCCAAGGTTTCGCGGGCATATTGGTGAATTGATACCCGCCCTCCACGTCGAATGCGTACGCGTCCTGATCCAATTCGTACCACTTGCCGACCTGTGCTCCTCCCCACAACAGCACGTCCATCGTGCCGGGGCCAATGTCGTACATGCCTACTGCGTGGCCGCCGAACATATGAATGTTTATGTCAACGGACGGAGCATACGTCTGCCCCGTGTTGTCTACACGCTGGGTAACGTCTCTGAGGTCTTGATAATTGTAGTAAAAACCGGCAATCTCCATACCAGGGATATTTGAACCCCGTTTACTTGTCACCGTAACGGTGGTAATCCTGATGTCGTCAATGGTTGTGTTTATATTCTCCTCCCATCCTCCTTGTGTGGGAAAGAAGAAAGAGGTAGTCACATTCGTGTTTGTGTTATCGTACTGACTTACAACACCGTCAAAACTTCTGCTGAAAGCAGACCAACCAAATGGACTGATCATCCGGTCGCCCAGGCGGATTTTTTGCAGCATATTGAAGTGTTTACCGTCCGATTTCCGCAAAACTTCCAAGCCATCGCTATATTCAAACCTTCCAAACTTAAACGAAAAATCGCTCTTGTCTGTGTTATGCAGGTTGATATACGCTTGGTGAACCCCCATGCTCCAGGGCGTCGTAGTATTGTTGTGTATGTAGTACAGGCAGCCCATACCCAAGGGGCCCTCGGGCGGCTTCTTGCACGCATTGTCCGGCACACCGAACATATTGACGAGTTGCGGTTGGACAAACGCCGTCCAATGGGGACTCGCATACTTGAAATTCAGCCGGGTTCTTTGGTATCCATAATCATACTGGTTATCGTGCGACGGTCCTTCGAACCAGTTCCAGTACTCGTTCTTGACAAACGTGTCAACACCTAAACTGAAACCGCCTTGTTTGCCCTTGCCCTGTGGCTCGCAGCAGGCCAGCTTGGGACAGGGTTCGCAGCAGGTTTGCTCACAGCAGATTTCCTCGCAGTAGGCCGGCTTGCAACAGTCGCAACCGTTCAACCCTAACATGCAGCCGAGGAATTCAACGCCGAATCCTAAACTGCACAGGACCAGTCCCGCGAAGATTGCCCCCCCAATAGGCTTGGTTTTCAATGAACAATCCCCCCGCACAAGTAAAACACCGCCCCATTCTCCACGATTCAACAGAAACACATATAGAGGTTGTATCGGTTGTTCTGCGGCGACGGCATCGGCTTAATTGGAGCTGTTAGCCTGGAATAGAACGGCGCCCACCGTACCCACCAGCACGAGCGCCAAGGCTGCGTCGAACGCGGTATACGACATCAGTGTAACGATGTCCAGCCCGGGAATCTTGAGCATCATCACCGCGCCGGCCACCCCAGCCAGGCCGAGCGAGACCGCAAGCTCGATAGCCACAGCGGTGCGGAACACCCGGCCGAAACCGCGCTGATGTATTCGCCACGCTCGCATCTCACCCACCAGGGCCACTATGCCGGCGGCAAAGACCAAGCCGCCGATCACCGGATGATGGGAATCCAGCCAGAATCGGGTCGGCAGCACGAAGGCCATCAGTCGCGGCCGCACGGCCAGCGTTAACGCCCCGACGCCCGTCGCCGCACCCGCCAGCCACGGCAGAACCCGAAGTCGCCGGGCCGTCTCGCCCAGGCCCCAGCCCAGCAGGAACTGTCCGGCCAGCACCACTACAGCGCACGCTAAGACGATGAGCAGGGCATAGACAACGGGTTTGAGATATGCCT